>DAHUXY010000027.1 GCA_027315505.1 Vulcanimicrobiota bacterium
CGATCTGCTCGCGCGCGAGCACGGCATCGAGTGCCGCGTGGTCAACAACCACACGGTCAAGCCGATGGATGAAGCGGCGATCGTCGATGCGGCGCAAACCTGCGGTGCGCTGGTCACCGTCGAGGAGCATCAAAAGCACGCGGGCATGGGCTCGCGCGTGGCCGAGATCCTCGCCCAGCGTCACCCGGTGCCGATCGAGTTTATCGGCGTCGAGGATCGCTTCGGCCAATCCGGCGAACCGACCGAACTGATCGAGTACTATGGCATGGGCACCTCGGCGATCGTCGAAGCGGCGCTGCGCGCCCACCAGCGCAAGGCGAAGTAACGGGGCCCACGCGCGGCGTTAGCCCGCGTGGCGTAGCTCGTCGAGCGTCTTGAAGTAGCGGGCGTGCGTCCGCGTGAGTTCCTCAAGGCTTCCCGAGCTGAGCATCACCACTTCGATGTTCGGATCGCTCGCATACTCGAGTTCCGCGGTAAAGCGGTCCTCGGCAGCCCTGTTGACCAGCGACTCTGCATACTCGCGAACGCCCCCAAGGAGTTGCCCTTTTTTTCTGTCGTAGATCAGAACAAAGATCATCGCTCACCTAGCCTCGAATCTGAGCTGTTTCCTCAACGCCGTCCTTACGTCGCGAAGCTCTTTGCGTGCGCGCTCATATGCTTCAAGACGCTTCCGCGCTCCCCCCATCAGGCTGCCCTCCCGTCGCCGACGGTGTAGCTCGCTTATCTCGGTTCGCTTGTACGCGTCGAGCGCTTCCTCTTCGTCTTCGACGGCTCTTCCCAGCTTCGATAGCCTCTCCAGGTGGTGCATGATGCCGACCGGTCCCCGGCCGTATTTGATGCCCTCGCCGAGCAAGTCGGCGTACTTTTCGCTCGCTTGCGCCCAAGCGCTCTGCAGGCTGGTGCGCACCTGGACCTCGACAAAGCGCCTCCGCTCTTCGACGATGACGTGGACGCCACGATAGCCGTGCTGCGGGAACGCACGACGGTCTACAACACGCGCGGTCGGATACAGTTCGCGGAGCGACTGCACCACTCGGTCCTGCACCGAGACCTTCGACACCGTGATCCGTACGCCGCCGATGTCTTGGAGTTGAGACAGGCGACACGTTTCGCGCTTGAGCTTGGCGACGATCGAAGCGTTCGATTTCAGCCGCGCGGTTATGTCGCGACGAAACGCCCTCGTGGCGGTAGACAGTTGGCGCGCTACTCTATCCGTGCGAAGAATAAAATCCGCCTTGAACTCCGAAAGCGCCCTGAGGTCCTCCTCGCTCGCTGGTCGCGACCGCAGGCGCTCGCCGAGGCGGTCGATCTGGGTGTTTGTGAACACCCCTAGACCGAGGGTTCGCAAGCCCGCGCGGACCAACTGCTCGCGCGCCTTACGGCGTGGCCGGCGTCCAACTGGTTCCGTCGGCGTAGTCGACGCGTACTAGACGATAGGTGGCTTCGGTGGCGTCGAGTAGCGGGCGCGATGCGATGCGTTGATCGATGCTCGTGCAGTTGTCGTTGTAGCCGCGGTGGCCGATGCCGCCCTGCCACCCGCTGAGGTCGGGCCAGCCGTTGATGTCGATGCCGGGTGAGAACTCGCCGTTGCGATCGAGTTGCAGCTCGCCGAGTTCGCCGCCGTGGTTGCCACGGAGCGGAAAATCGAAGACCACCCGGCGTGCGACCTTCGTTGCGAGGTTCTTGAACGAGATGCAGATCACGGCGCCGCGTCCATCGCGCTTGACCGCCGCAAAGCCGCCCAGAACCGCGATCTCGCCGACCGGCTTGTTGCCCAGCGTCGCGCTCGCGAAGGTCAGCAGGCGATAGGGATTCGGCGTCGGCGTTGCGGTCGGCGTCCAGTTCTGCGGACGGCGCGGGCCGATATCGTCGTCGGTCGCGCCGCGCGCGTAGAGCGCGCCACGGCCGTTGCCGCGCAGCCACTGCAGCGTCGCCACGCGATCGGCCGGCGGCAGATCCAGCAGCTGGATCTCGGCGCGCTCGGTCGGCCCGAACGGAAATGACGGGCGCGCCGGCGGCGTGCCTGTGCGCGACCACGCCATCACCGCGCCGAACTGCGCGTCGCTCAAGCCGCGCAGGCTGGAGAGCGCGCGCGCCAGCGGCAGCGAGGGCGCGGCCAGTGCCGGCCGCGCCAGCGCGAGCCCGGCCAGCGCAACGGCGGCAATCACGAGTCCAACGATCCAACGGCGGTGCTTCATAAAAAAGCCTTCGCAGCGGCCGGGCGCACTCCTGGGCGGCGCGCCGCTAATGCAGATGCAGGAAGAACGGCGCGACCACCAGCG
>DAHUXY010000033.1 GCA_027315505.1 Vulcanimicrobiota bacterium
TACCGTTGCTACCTTCCGGTCCTGGCGGGGTTCACGAGTTTACGCCGCGTGAAGCCGAGCTCCCGTCATGGCTCAGGCATGATACCACACGGGCCAAAGCACCTACTGCCGGATAGCGCGGGGTTGCAGACGAAGACCCCCTCCGAACCGCTCGAACCTAGGGAGGCCTTGCCGTGTCGCTCCGTGTTATCGCCGCGTACGCCGTCGCCGTACTTCTGCTTGCGCCGTCCGCCGCGCGAGCCGCCGCTGGCCCTTCGGTGGACTGGAATCTCTCCGCCGCGCAAATCGCTGCGAGTTGCGAGACGCAACTCCATACCGCCGCGGCGAAGGTGGACGCGGTGGCGCGGTTTCGCGGAAAGCGTACCTTCGCCAACACGGTACTGCCGTTAGAAAACGCGTCGTCGGACGCGAACGACGCGCTGGTCGCGCAGCAATTCCTCTTCGAAGTCTCTCCGGATAAAGCCGTCCGCGACGCATCCCTCGCATGCGCGACCAAGGCCAGCGACGTCTTCGCCCAACTCACCGCGGACCCGGCGCTGTACGAGGCCGTCGCTCTAGCCCAACGAAGCGGCACCGCCAAGACGATGTACGACCGCAAGCTCACGGAACTCTGGCTGGTCAGTCTGCGCCGGTCCGGCGGGGCGCTCCCCGCCGCGAACCGCGGCGAATTCGTGCGCTTGGAGCAGCAGTTGACCGATCTGCAGAATCGCTTCGAGGAGCACTTGGCGCAGGACGACACCACGATCGACATCTCGCGCGCGCAAGCGGCCGGTTTACCGAGCGACGTACTGGCCGGATTCAAACGCGATGGGGCCGGATACGTCGTTCCCGTCAACGAGAGTACGGTGTCGTTCTTACAACTCGCGCCCGACGAGTCGGCGCGCAAAGCGTACTATCTCGCGTACGAAAATCGCGAAGCACAAACCAATACGGCATTGTTGCAACAAGCGATCGCCGTTCGGGACCGTCTCGCGCATCTGTTGGGGTACGAAACGTGGGCCGGTTACCAGCTCTCCGATAAGATGGCGCAATCGCCCGCCCGCGTGACGAAGTTCCTGCAAAATCTCGATACTGCAATTCTCCCCAAGGCCCGCGAAGAACTCGGGGTGCTGCGCGATCTCAAAGCCGGGCAGACGCATCATGCCGATGCGGTATTGGAGCCGTGGGACGTTTCGCGCGAGCAATACCTGCTCAAAAAACAACGCTACGCCGTCGACACGCAACTCGTGCGGCAATACTTCCCGGTTCAGCATACGATCGATGCGGTCTTGAACGTGTATCACGTTCTTTTGGGCGTTACGTTTACGCGCGTCGAGCCGGTGCAAGCGTGGGCGCCCGGCGTTCTCGCCTATCGCGTGAGCGACACGCGCAGCGGAGCGCTGATCGGATACACCTACTTCGACCTCTTCCCCAGGCCGGGCAAATTTTCGCACTTTGCGAATTTCCCGCTCTTGCCCGCCCGTTCGATCGACGGCACGATGCGCCCGCCGGTGGCAGCGATCGTGGGCAACTGGCCGCAGCCTGCGCCCGGTCACCCGGCGTTACTGAGTCACGGCGACGTCGTCACGTTTTTCCACGAGTTCGGACACGATATGGCGGCGCTGCTGGCGACCGCTCCGTACGAAACGCTCAGCGCGGGTTTCCGGCAAGATTTCGTCGAGGCGCCTTCGCAGATGCTCGAAAACTTCGTGTGGCAGCCGTCTATTCTGCGGCAGATCAGCTCGAACTGGAAGACGGGCGCACCGCTTCCGGACGAGTTGATCCAGAAGATCGTCCGCGCTCGCTACGTCGATTACGCGTTCGATACGACCAGGCAGATCCTCTACGCATCGGTCGATATGGCGTACCACTCGAGCGGCCCGCACGTGGATACGACGGCGGTCTGGAAGACGCTCTCGCAACGGCTCACGCCGATGCCGATGTATCCGGGGACCCATCCGCAAGCCTCGTTCGGACACTTGATGGGCGGATACGACGCGGGCTATTACGGATATTTGTGGTCCAAAGTCTACGCCGCCGATCTCTTTACCGCGTTCCAGACCGGCGGTTTGGAGAATCCGGCGGTCGGAATGCGCTATCGCGACGACATTTTGGCGCCCGCTCGTACGCTCGAGCCCGACGTCGAAGTGCGCAATTTTCTGGGCCGCCCAATGAATCCCGATGCGTTCTACGCCGAGTTCGGGCTTGTGGGAACCGCGGGGCGGTAAGCGAACTCCTCGCATGCTATGGAATCCGTAACCATCAAGGCCCGCGAAAACGGACCCTACCTCATCAAAGGCCCCGTCGTGCTCACCGATGCCGACGGTACGCCGTACGCTACTCCGGGCGAGAACATCGCGCTCTGCCGGTGCGGCGGGTCTCAGACCAAACCGTTCTGTGACGGCTCGCACCGGACGAACGGATTCGTCGCCGCCGAACGCGCCGCGCAACCCTAAAGGAGAGAGACGCGCCATGCCTTCGTACGTCCGCGCCGGTTCCTTGCCGCACAAACGGCACATTCAGTTCCGCCGCCCCGATGGCGGGCTTTACGCCGAGGAGCTGTTTTCGACCAAAGGTTTCGAGAGCGTGTACTCGCTGCTCTACCATCTTCGGCCGCCGACCGCAACGCTCGACGTGCGCCCTTGGGAGCGGCCGACGCTGCTCTTCGCTCCCAACGATCCGCTCAAGAATCGGCACTTCAAAACGCGCCTCTTGCAGTTGGACGGGGGCGACGCGATCGCGACGCGCACGCCGGTACTCGGCAATGCGGATATTACGATTTCGGTAGCCCAAGCCGAGACGCCGATGGAATACTTTTACCGCAACACCGGCGGCGACGAGCTCCTGTTCATCCATCGCGGTTCGGGAGTGCTGGAGACGCAGTTCGGCGATCTGGCGTACCGGGCGAACGACTACGTCATCGTTCCGACCGGCACGGTGTACCGGGTGTTGCCCTCCTCGCCGACGCGCATGCTCGTTCACGAGTCGGTCGGCATGGTGAAAATTCCTCGCTAATATCGCAACGAATTCGGGCAATTGGAGGAACACGCGCCGTACTACGAGCGCGATTTTCGCGTGCCGGTCCTCAAGGCGCCGCTGGCCGAGCAGGGCGAGTACGAGATTCGCGTTACCAATGCCGGGCGGCACGCCACGTACGTGGTGCAGAACCATCCGTGCGACGTGATCGGCTGGGACGGGTATTGCTATCCCTACGCGTTCAATCTCGAAGAATTCATGCCGATTACGGGCAAGCTGCACCAGCCGCCGCCGGCTCATGCCACCTTCGAAGCGCCGGGCGTCGCCTTCTGTGCGTTCGTCCCGCGGATGTTCGATTATCATCCGCTCGCCATTCCGGTGCCGTACAATCACTCCAGCGTCGATTGCGATGAAGTGCTGTACTACGTCAGCGGCAATTTCATGAGCCGCCGCGGCGTCGAGGAGGGATCGATCACGCTGCACGCGGCCGGAGCGCCGCACGGGCCCCAGCCCGGAGCGGTGGAGAGTTCGCTTGGGAAAACCTCAACCGACGAGATCGCCGTCATGATCGATACGTTCTCGCCGCTCAACCTCGCCTATGCGGCGACCGAGATCGAAGACCCGCAGTACTTTCGGTCCTGGATCGAAGCTCCGAGCCCCGCCTAGCGCGCCGGCAGAATCATCCCGCGTGCCGCACCGAAACCGATGCGGGAACCGCCGCGCTCGCACCAGCCGCGCAGCGCGATCTCGTCGCCGTCCTCTAGAAAGGCGCGCCGTTCGCCGCTCGCGAGTTCGATCGGGCGTTCGCCGTTCCAGGTCATTTCGATAAAGCTGCCGAGGCTGTCGGGGGTGGAGCCGCTGATCGTGCCCGACGCGTAGAGATCGCCCGGGCGAATCGCCGTTCCGTTGCTCGTCGCGTGCGCGAGTTGTTGCGCCATATTCCAGTACATCCCGGCGAAGGTCGTGCGCGAAATCGTCTGCGGGGCGATGCCGCGCTCGCGCATCGTCTGTGACTGCACGTCGACCGCCAGCGCGATGTCGTACGCCCATTCATCGCGCGTCTGCAAATAGGGTAGGGGCTGCGGCACTTGCTGCGGCCCGGCCATGCGGCAGGGCTCCAGCGCGTCGAGCGTTACGATCCACGGAGAGATCGTCGTCGCGAACGACTTTCCCAAGAAAGGGCCAAGCAGCTGGTACTCCCATGCTTGGATGTCGCGCGCGCTCCAGTCATTCACGAGCACGAGTCCGAAGATGTGTTCGCGGGCGTCGGCGATCGCAATGGGCTCGCCCATCGCATTACCGGGGCCGGCGATAAAGCCGACTTCGAGTTCGATGTCCAAGCGCGCGCTCGGCCCGAATGTAGGGAGCGCCGCCTGGGGCGGTTTACGTTGGCCGCGCGGCCGTACGATGGGCGTGCCGTCGATAACGACGGTACTCGCGCGTCCGTGGTAGCCGATCGGCAGATGGCGCCAGTTCGGCATCAGCGCCTCGCCGTCGGGGCGAAACATGCGTCCCAGGTTGGTGGCGTGTTCGATCGACGAATAGAAATCGACGTAGTCGCCGATTTCGGCCGGTAGCACCATGTCGATTTCGCGCTGACGAACGAAGAATCGATCGACGTTCGCGGCGCGCAACCGGGCGTCGCCGCCGAGTTGCAGCAGCGCGGTAAGGCGCTCGCGCACGGCGGTCCAGCAGTCGGGGCCCGCCGCTAGAAACGGATTGAGGCTTGCGGCCTCCAGCAGTTCGCGTTCGCAGATGTCGTCGATCAGGCCCGCTTGTGCCACCGCAGCCAAATCGAGGACGTCCTCACCGACGGCTACCCCGAGATGGACGGCTCCGCCGTGCGCGCGGAAAGCGCCGTATGGCAAGTTCTCGAGCGGAAAATCGCTCCGCTCGCCGATGTCGCGCCACGATTCCATCGTTATGCATTGCTCCGAAGCAGTCTCAATGCGACCAGATCGTCGATGGGCTCGTTAAAACTGCAGCTCCCGTAGCCGACGAGCCGCTCGCGCGCTCGCGCGATCGCCGCGACGTCCACCCGCACGTCGCGCCAGGCGAAGCCGCGCTCGTCGAACTCGAACGCTTCAGGGGCTTCTTCGGCCAATACTTGCTCGAGCATCGAACGGTCGAGATCCGGAGCGAGCGCCGCGGCTGCGAGCAGGTTCAAAAAGCCGTGCGCCGCCGCTCCATCTTCGCGCAGATGACGGACCGGGTGATGGAGTCCCGCAGTGGCCTTATAGGGGACGCCCTCGCTCGTCGCCGTCGCCACGAATGCGGCAACGTCGGCCACGCTGGGGATGCTTTGCGGCTCGGGCCCGCCGCACCGGAGCTTGGCTCCCAGCCGCGCGCGCGCCAGCGCGCCCATCGCCGCCGGGAGCGCCTCATGCCACCGTTCATCGTACGGAAGCTCGACGTAGATCGGTACGTCGCGCAGCCCGGCTTGGCCGGCCATCGCCGCGAACTGGCCGATCGACGCATCGTAGCTATCGCGCTTCGTCGTCAGAACGGGGAGCCTGGTCTCAAGCGCCTCGATCGTGAGTTGCGGGACGGTCGAGCGAATGAGGGCCACCGCCGCCAAGCGTTCCTGCGCGGTACCGAACCAACGCCGCGGATCGCTTGCCGAATCGACGATCGCGCTGACGGCGATCGGCTCCGCGGGATCCTTGCGACGCAGCACGGTCACCAATTCGTCGAGACGGGAGGCGGGAGCGATAAAGCGCCCGAGCATCCAAGCGTGAGGGCCGTCGCGGGCTACGAGGTATTCGTCCACGGCCGGCTCCATGGCCAGCGTTGCGGGCGGAAAAACCCCGGCATAATCGATGAACGCGCGAAAGGCCGCCTGCAGCGATGTGCCGGCATTGGTTGAGGTGCTCATGCCGCCCCCTTCGACAGGGCAGCCCCCGACGCTTCGCTAAGCTCCCGTTATGAGCACGATGACCGAAGCCCGCAGCAATCCCCTGGCAACGATCGATTGGGATTATATCGAATTCTACGTCGGCAACGCCAAACAGGCGGCGCACTACTATATGTCGGCCTTCGGGTTCGACCGGGTGGCGTACGCCGGCCCCGAGACCGGCGTTAAGGACCGCGTCAGCTACGTGCTGGTCCAGAACAAGCTCCGCTTCGTCCTCACCGCCAGCCTTCTTCCGGACGATGCGATCGCCCAGCACGTCGCAACGCATGGCGACGGCGTCAAGGATATCGCAATCGCGGTTGAGGACGTGCGCGCCGCGTGGGAGATGGCCGTTCGCGGAGGCGCCGTATCGCTGCTCGAACCCACCGTCGTAGAAGACGAACACGGGCGCTTGATCAAAGCGACGATCGCCACGTACGGCGACACGGTTCACACCTTCGTCCAACGCGACGGTTATCGCGGTATTTTCGCGCCCGGTTTCGTCGAAGACCGGCGCTCGATCGCCGGCAGTCATAAGCCGGGCCTGCAATTCATCGACCATTGCGTGGGGAACGTCGGTTGGGGCGAGATGGATCGATGGGGCGATTTCTACGCCGCCGTGTTCGGTTTTTCGCAATTGGTATCGTTCGACGACGGCGATATCTCGACCGAGTACACCGCGCTTAAATCGAAGGTGATGACCGATCCGCGCCACCGCGTGAAGTTTCCGATCAACGAGCCCGCGCGAGGCAAGAAGAAATCGCAAATCGAGGAGTACCTGGATTTCTATCGCGGCTCCGGCGTGCAGCACATCGCCATCCGCACCGACGATATCGCGGCGACCATCGATGCGCTCGCCTACAACGGCATGGAGTTCCTCGATACGCCGGATTCGTATTACGACATGCTGGAAGAACGGGTCGGCACGATCGAGGAAGCCGTCGACACGTTGCGCAAACGCCGTATTCTCGTCGATCGCGACGATCTAGGATACATGCTGCAGATTTTTACGAAACCGCTGCAAGACCGCCCGACGGTCTTCTTCGAAATCATCCAGCGTAAGGGAAGCCTTTCATTCGGAAAGGGTAACTTCAAAGCGCTTTTCGTATCGATCGAAAAGGAGCAGGAAAAGCGCGGGACCCTATGATCGCACCGCGCGTCGCCGTCGATGCGGTAGCGCTCGAGTCGCGCGCCGCGGATCTCGCGAAGCGTTCGGTCAAAGCCCAGGCTAAGCGCGAAGGCATCGAGCTTGCCATTGCATGCGTGGATTTAACGACGCTCGAAGGCAAGGATTCCGTTGGGCGCGTCCGGTCGCTATGCGCCAAGGCCGTAACGCCGCGGCCCGGCTGGCCCGGCATCCCGAGCGTTGCGGCGGTCTGCGTCTATCCGAATTTGGTTGGGACGGCGAAGGCCGCGCTGGCGGGGAGTCCGGTCCGCGTGGCCTCGGTCGCGACGGCCTTCCCGAGCGGGCTTTCGTCGCTTGCCGTGCGCCTGGCCGATACGGAAGCGGCGCTTGCGGCGGGGGCGGACGAGATCGATATGGTGATCGATCGTGGTGCCTTTCTCGCCGGTGAGTTGCGCCGCGTCTACGACGACGTCGTCGCGGTAAAACGGCTCTGCGGCAGCGTGCATCTCAAGGTGATTCTGGAGACCGGAGAGCTCGGCAGCTACGATGCCATTCGCTCGGCGAGCGATCTCGCGCTCGAAGCCGGCGCCGACTTCATCAAAACCTCGACGGGCAAGATCGGCGTCAACGCGACGATGCCGGCGGCTCTGGCGATGTGCTATGCGATTCGCGATTTCGCCGAACGCACGGGCGAACGCCGCGGCTTGAAGATCGCGGGCGGCGTGCGCACCACGAAATCGGCGCTGGCGTATCTCGTGCTGGTCAACGAAACGCTCGGTGAGGCGTGGCTCTCACCCAACCGGTTCCGCATCGGAGCCAGCGCCCTGCTCGACGATCTGCTCATGCAGCTCGAAAAGGCCCAGACCGGACGCTACGCCTCGATCGATGATATTCCGAAAGATTAGAGAGCCGATGGCAATATTCGAGTATGCCCCCGCGCCCGAGACCCTCCGCCCGAT
>DAHUXY010000035.1 GCA_027315505.1 Vulcanimicrobiota bacterium
CACGAACGATGCGAGTAGAAAAAAGAGCATGCCCCCTCTTCTTCCGATAAAATCCTTAGCCGTTGCAAAAACGCGCGAAAGGCGGTTCTTGTGACTCTACCGGTGTGGGCTCGAAGGACGCGATGCCGGTGAGCCGCTACAGCGAATTGACGAGCGCGGCGGCACCAAGATGATCGATGAACTTCTCGGTCGCGTTGGAATGGGCGACGCCTTCGCGAACGACGACCGCGAGTTCGCGCGTTAATTCGAGGTCGCGCACGGGCACTGCGCGGATCGAGCCGATGCGCTCCCAGCGGCGCGCCGATACTTCCGGCATGAAGCTCACGCCAAGGCCGGCTTCGACCGCACCGACGATCGCGTCGTTGCTGTTGAGTGAAAGCGCGATGTCCAATTCCGGAAAGCGGGTGCCGAGGCGTTCTTCAATGAGCGAACGCGTTCCCGAACCGTCCTCGAAGAGTACGAACGGATCGCTCGCTAATTCCGCGAACGAGATGTCCTCGCGGTCCGCAAGCTCGTGCGTTGCGGGCAGAATGGCCAGAAGCCGGTCGATACCGAACCGGTGGATAGCCAGGCCTTTCTTCCCGAACGGCAACGCCACCAGCGCGGCATCGATTCTGTCCGATGCCAGCCACATCTCGGCGTCGCGGCGATTGCCGGTTAGCACTTCGAGGCGAATCTTGGGGAATTGCTCGCGAAACGACGCGACGATGCGCGGCAGCACCGTGTCGGTGATGGTGCGCGTCGATCCGATCACCACGTGCCCGGCCACATCGTCGATGCGGTCTTGCACCTCACGCTCGAGGGTATCGACCAGCCGGAGCAACTCGAGCGCCCGTTCGTAGACCGCGCGCCCCGCTGCAGTGGGCTCCCAGCGCCCGTGGACGCGTTCGAGCAAGGTGACGCCTACCGCGCGGGTAAGCGTCGCCAATTGTGCCGAGACGGCCGATTGCGCGAGAAACAGGCTTCGCGCTGCCGCCGAGATGTTGCCGGTCTCTACCACGCGCACGAACGTTTGCAGAAGAGCGCAGTTGATAGATGACGCGAGCGAGGATAGGACTTGGTCCGAACGGCTCACGAAACGAGGCTTCTCGTAAGGCCGCCCTCCCCCTTTTCTCAACCGCGGCTTACGCCGTTGCGAAGATCGGCCGATCCTCGACGGCTTGGTCGTACTGCCCTCGCGCGGCGGCCGCATTGCACGCCGCGCGATGCGCCAGTATCGCCTGAGCGCGGGGTACTTCTCGCGGACTCCCGCGCCACGCATGCAGCGCCGCTTGCTGCAGGGCACGCCCGTAGGAGAACGTGAGCGGCCACGGACGCTCCAGCGCGGCGGCGTTCATCGCCTGCAGGTGCTGCGTCGAGAGAACGTCGTCGAGGCCGCCCGAAAGGAATGCGATGCCTCCGACGTTTGCGGGCACGTTCGCGAGCAGGGCCTCGAGGGTCGCTTCGGCCACCTCCGCTACGCTTGCGCGGTGCGAAGATCTCAGACCGGGCGTTACCATGTTGGGTTTGAGGATGATGCCTGCCAGGTCGACATCCTCCGCGTCGAGCGCTTCGAAAACGTGCTTGAGCGCCGCTCGGGTTACGGTCGCGCAACGCTCCATGTCGTGCGTTCCATCGGCCAAGACCTCCGGCTCGACGATCGGCACCAGGCCGGCCGTTTGCGCGGCCTTTGCATAACGGGCGAGCGATTGCGCGTTGGCACGCAAGGCGCGCGGCGTCGGCGTAAGCTCCGAAATCGCAATCACGGCGCGCCACTTGGTGAAACGCGCGCCTAAGATGCGGTACTCTTCGAGGCGTTTGGGGAGGCCGTCGAGGCCCTCGGTGATGAGTTCGCCGGGCGATCCGGCAAGCGGAACGGTGCCGGTATCAACCTTGATTCCCGGCAGAATACCCGCGTCGTTCATCGCCCGCACGAACGGCACGTCGTCGGCGGTGGATTGTCGCAGCGTTTCGTCATACAGAATCGCGCCGCTAACCCACGCGCCCAGCCCCGGCGTGGTGAGCAGCAGTTCGCGATACGCTCTGCGCGCGTCTTCGGTCTCGGCGATATGCAGTGCCGCAAAGCGCGCATTACACGTCTTGTTGCTCTCGTCGATTGCAAGAATGCCGCGCCCAGCGGTGACGAGCGAGCGCGCGGTGGCCGCGAGTTCGGATGAGTGTGACATCGGCGATCCTCCCGAAGCGTGGTGAGCGTGAGCGATGGCGCTGGCCGCACTATAGCGTCAAATGTCGCACGCGCTCAAGCCCCCATGCACGAAAGGTCGGTTTTCGAGCGCGAACGGTATTGCCGAGCGCGCTAGGCGCCCAAGCTCGATCGCAACTCGCGCACGTGATTGCGGCTGACGGGGACCGTGCTGCGCGCGCGATCGTCGACCCTTACGCTGGAAGATCCGGCGAACGAAGGGCAGACTTCCACGATGTGCCGTACGTTGACGAGGTAGGCGCGATGAACGCGCATGAACCCGTGCGCTTCGAGCAGGCGTTCGCAGGACGCGAGCGATCCGCGATACCGGGCGGTTTCGTCGTACAGGTGAATGGCGATCCGGTGCCCGCTGGCCTCCACGAAGCGCACCTCGTCGATCGGTACCATGGTGGTCGAAGCTCCCAGCTCGACGGCGATTCGCGACTGCGACGGCGACGGCGCTTGCGGGTTGCCGCCGCGCTTGATGCGTTCCAACGCCTTGGCCAAGCGTACCCCGTTCACCGGTTTGAGCAAGTAGTCGACGGCCGCGTGTTCGAAGGCGGCGAGCGCGTAGTCTTCGTGGGCGCTCACGATAATCACCGGCGGGGCATCGGCGATGGAATCGATCCGCCGCAACGCTTCGATGCCGCTCAGGCCGGGCATGTGAATGTCTAAAAACAGCACGTCGAAGGGCCGCTCGCCTAATGCGCTCAGGGCCGCGGCAGCCGTCTCGACCTCGACGATCTCGCACCGCGAAACGACGTCGCGCAACACGAAGGCGAGCTCCGCGCGGACCAGCGCCTCGTCGTCGCAAATGAGCGCGCGCAGCATCAGGCGGGAATCCTGAAACGCGCGGTGGTGCCTTGCCCGGGCGACGACGCCACCGTAAGCGCAGAGTCGGCGCCGAAGAGTAAGCGCAGCCGTTTGTCCACGTTTGAGAGGCCGATGCCGAGCCCCTCACCGACGCCCACGTCCAGCACGTGCTCCAAACGCTCCGGGGAAATCCCGACGCCGTCGTCGGCCACCGCGATCGTCGCGCCTTGCCCCGTGCGGTGGGCCCGAATCGTAACCGTTCCGTCGCCGCCGCGCGGCGCCAAGCCGTGTCCGATTGCGTTCTCCACCAGCGGTTGGATAGAGAGTACCGGGACGCGGGCTTCGAGCAGCGACGCGTCGACGTCGTGGACGATACGTAAGCGTTCGCCGAAACGCGCGAGCTCGAAACGCGTGTAGCGATCGGTCTGCTCGAGTTCTTCGCGCAGCGTCACCAGCTCGCCGTGATTCGCGAGCGTGTGCCGAAAGAAATCGGCGAAATCCACCAGCAGATCGTGAGCTCGCAGCGCATCGATACGGGTGAGCGCGGCGATGGTGGTAAGCGTGTTGAACAAAAAGTGCGGCGAGATCTGCGCCCGCAGCGCGCCTAATTCGGCTTCGTGCACCAATTGCGCGCGCGCGTCGAGTTCGGCGATCTCCAAATAGACGCCGAAGACGCGGGCTAAACCGGCTGCGATGCGTTCGTCACGTTCGTCGAACGGCGTCCCCCACGCGTGGTAGAGTTTGAGCGCGCCGACGATCGAGGTGCCGGCGACGAGCGGCGCGATAATTGCCGACGAGAGCGGACAATCCGGAAACGGGCAACCGATGTCGTCGCGATGGCGGGTGGTGGCGATGCGCCCGGTGCGCAGCGCGTCCTGCGTGAAGCGCGTGAGGTTGGGCATACCTTCGCGATGGTGTTCGAACCCGGCACCGGCGAATGCGAGGATACGGTCGGGAAGGACGACCGCGGCGGCGTCGAGCCCGAGCGACCGGCGCAAGAGTTCTGCGGTGGCGCGGGCCGACTCGGTATTCAGCCCGGCCCGCAGCAGCGGGAGCGCTTGCACGAGCAATTCGAGCAGCGTCTCGTCGGCCGACGGGCGCGGTAGCTTAGCCATGCGCGTAGCCTATCACATGCCGTCAATGCTCGGGCGCCGCGAACACCCCCGTCTCTTTGGCGTGCGCGACGAATCGCAAAGCGGCACGCGAGAGCGTGCGCTCCGCACTCGCAAGCAGATGGATATTGCGCGTGAGCGGCGTAGCGGGCGAGGGGAGGATCACCAACTGGCCGGCCTCGATATCGCTCGCAACCGCATCGTGCGAGATGAGCGAGATGCCGAGCGCCGCGCGCGCGCAGGCGCGGACGGCCCCGTTCGATCCGACCGACCGTACCGGCGGCGCGATACCGAGCGTGGCAAAGAGTTCTCGCGTGGCGGCGCGCGTACCCGATCCCGATTCACGCAGCAGCCACGTCGCGCTGCCGATGTCCGCGTGCTCGGAACGGGGCGCGCCCACGATCACCAAATCGTTGTGCCGCGAGGCCAGGATGCGGCAGGCCGGCGATACGGGCGGACGCCCCGCGATCGCGAGTTCCACCTCGCCGTGCCCCAAGCGGTCGAACAATCGCTCGCGGTTGTCTACGTCCAAATCGACGTCGCACTCGGGGTGGGCTCGCACGAAACTCTCCAGCAGCGGTGGCACGAACGATTCCGCGGTGGTCGTTACGGCGGTAATGCGCAGGCGCATCGCGCGGCGGTCGCTTCCCACGGCGTCCTTGGCCTGCTCGAGCAGTGCCATCGCGCGGCGGCCCAGGGACGCGAGTTCGCGGCCGTCCTCGGTCAGGCGGACGCCCCGCCCGGCGCGCTCGATCAACGTGCAGCCGAACTCGCGCTGGAGCTCCGCCACGGCCATGGAAACGGCGGGGGCCGAGAGGTCGAGCCGGGCGGCCGCGGCGCGGATCGACCCCAGGTGCGCCACCTCGAGAAAGACTTGCATGCTCCGGAGCGATTTCATAGCTAACGATTTACTTAACTATTCATACCGGAATACCCCTTGATGTTGAAGTGTAGGGGTCGCATAGTAGCGAGAGCACCGATGAAGTGAGGTTTCCATGGCCACTGCGACCACGACCAACGGCACGATCGAACGCTGGGATTCCGGCGTTATCCCGTACGCGAAGATGGGCTACTACGAGCCCGACTACGAGCCGAAATCCACCGACGTGCTCTGCGCGTTCCGGCTGGTGCCGCAGGAAGGCGTCGATCCGATCGAAGCCTCCGCAGCGGTGGCCGGTGAATCCTCAACGGCAACCTGGACGGTCGTTTGGACCGACCGGCTCACGACCTACGAGCACTACCAAGCAAAGTGCTACCGCGTCGATCCGGTTCCGGGTACCGACCAGTACATCGCCTATATCGCCTACGATATCGATCTGTTCGAAGAGAACTCGATCGCAAACCTCACGTCGTCGATCATCGGCAACGTGTTCGGGTTCAAGGCGCTCAAATCGTTGCGCCTGGAAGACATGCGCATCCCCGACGTGTACATCAAGACCTTTCAAGGCCCGGCGCACGGCATCGTTACGGAGCGCGAGATCTTCAACAAATACGGCCGCCCATTATTGGGCGCGACGACAAAACCGAAGCTCGGTCTTTCGGCGCGCAATTACGGCCGCGTCGTGTACGAGGCACTGCGCGGCGGCCTCGATTTCGTCAAAGACGACGAGAACATCAATTCGCAGCCGTTCATGCGCTGGCGCGATCGCTTCCTGTATTGCCAGGAAGCCGTCGAACGCGCGCAAGCCGAGACCGGCGAAATCAAGGGCCACTACATGAACGTCACCGCGGGTGATATGGAGAGCATGTACGAGCGCGCCGATTTCGCCAAAGAGATCGGTTCGCCCATCGTGATGATCGATCTCACCATCGGCTACACCGCCATTCAGTCGATGGCCAAGTGGGCTCGCAAGAACAGCGTGATCCTGCATCTGCATCGCGCGGGGCACTCCACCTATACGCGGCAGAAAACGCACGGCGTCAATTTCCGCGTGATCTGCAAATGGGTGCGCCTGATGGGCGTCGATCACGTGCATGCGGGCACGGTCGTCGGAAAACTCGAGGGCGATCCGAATAACGTCGCCGGCTATTACGATTCGTTGCGTCTGGACCACGTGGAGCGCAACTTGCTGCACGGCATCTACTTCGACCAGGATTGGCTGAGCATGCCCGGCGTGATGCCGGTCGCGTCCGGCGGCATCCATGCCGGCCAAATGCCGCAGTTGCTCCACCTCTTGGGCGAGGACGTGGTTCTGCAGTTCGGCGGCGGGACGATCGGCCACCCCGACGGGATCGCGGCGGGCGCCACCGCGAACCGCGTCGCCGTCGAGGCGATGATCAAGGCCCGCAACGAAGGCCGCGACGTCCTGGCCGAGGGGCAAGAAGTGCTCCAACGCGCCGCGCGCGGCTGCAAACCGCTCGAGCGAGCGCTGCAAGTCTGGAAAGACATCAGCTTCGAATACACCTCCACCGACACGCCGGACGTCCTTGCGACGCCAAGTTATTAGAACGGAGCTCCAGCATGCATCTCACGCAGGGTACGTTTTCCTATCTCCCGCCGCTCACCGACGACGAGATTCGCGCGCAGATCGATTACGCGCTCGCGAACGAATGGCCGATCTCGATCGAGCACACCGACGATCCGCACCCCCGCAACGTGTATTGGGAAATGTACGGCCAGCCGATGTTCGACGAACGGAACTCCGAGAAGATCATGGCGGAGCTGGGCAAGGCTCGCCAAGAGTTCGGCGATGAGTACATCAAGATCAACGCCTTCGACCGGAGCCTCGGTCGCCAAACGCTCGCGTTGAGTTTTATCGTGAATCGTCCGGGTAACGAACCGGGCTTCGCCTTGGAACGCACCACGTCAACCGATCGTGTTCAGCGCTACACGCTGCGCTCGTACGCCCTCGATCGCCCGAAAGGAGCGCGTTATCGCCCCGAATGATCCTGCCGAGCGCATCGATCTCACCGAGATGTTTCGCTTGGCGAACGTCGACGAGGTCATCGCGCGGCTGGATCGGGAACTGGTCGGGCTCGCGCCGGTAAAGCGGCGCATCCGCGAAATCGCTTCGCTGCTCGTGGTGGACCGCGTCCGGCGCGAGCACGGCCTGAGCGCGGAAGCGCCGCCGCTACACATGAGCTTCACCGGCTCGCCCGGGACCGGCAAGACGACGGTAGCGATGCGGATGGCGGAGATTCTGCACAACCTCGGCTACATTCGTCGCCCGACGGTCATCGCCGTAACGCGCGACGATCTGGTCGGGCAATTCATCGGGCATACGGCGCCCAAGACGCGAGAATTGCTCAAACGTGCCAAAGGCGGCCTGCTCTTTATCGACGAGGCGTACTATCTCTATCGCCCCGAAAACGAGCGTGACTACGGGCAAGAGGCGATCGAAATTTTGCTTCAGGTGATGGAGAACGAACGCGACGACCTGGTCGTCATTCTCGCCGGATATGCGGATCGGATGGAGACGTTCTTCACGAGCAACCCCGGAATGCGCTCTCGGATCGCGCATCACATCGATTTCCCGGACTATGGGGCGAACGAGTTGCTCGCGATCGCCGATATGATGCTGGCCGCCCAGCAGTACCACTTCTCCGAAGAAGCGCGCACGACGTTTGCCCAGTATCTGGAACTGCGCATGCAGCAGGCGAATTTCGCGAACGCCCGCAGCGTCCGCAACGCGCTCGACCGCGCCCGGTTACGCCAAGCCAATCGCTTGGTGGCCGCCGGGAGCATCGAGGTGGCGGCACTGAGCGAATTCACCGCGGGCGACATTCGGGGAAGCCGCGTATTTGCGGGCGGTGTATCGTCCGCGCCACCTCCCGAGGCGTTGCCCTAAGAACGGTGATACCGCCTATGGCCAGGCCCGATGGGCGCGTACATGATTCGCGTGAAGAGGCGCCGTAGTCCCCGCCATAAGGGGGGGTTATGCACGATTTTACGCCGGTCTCCGCTGTCATAGGCGGAGTTTTCATAGGCCTGGCAGCCACGCTCTATTTGCTGTTTTCAGGACGATATGCCGGTATAAGCGGCATTCTGCGCGGCGCGGTTTTTGGTGAAGACGATCGCGGAATGGATCTGTTGTTCATCATCGGCTTGCTGGCCGGCGGAGTCCTTTGGGTGCTCTTTGCGGGGAAACCCGATGCGCTCGGGGCACCGCTGCCGCTGGTCGCGATCGGGGGCGTGCTCGTCGGTCTCGGTACCTGCATCAGTCACGGCTGTACCAGCGGCCACGGCGTCTGCGGCTTGGGCCGCAAATCCGCCAGCTCGCTGGCCGCCGTCGCGACCTTTTTGGTGACCGGAATCGCGACCGTCTTCGTTCTTCACCATCTCGGGGGGGTGCCGCTCCCATGAAACGCTTGAGCGCAGCCGTGTGCGGCCTCCTCTTCGGCCTCGGCCTAGCCATCTCCGGAATGGATCTGCCCTCGAAGGTTCTTGGATTCCTCAACGTGGCGGGCCGCTGGGACGCGAGCCTGCTGTTCGTCCTCGGAGGCGCGGTCGCAGTGACGGCGATCGCCTTCCCGTTCGTCCGGCGCCGCGCAAAGCCGGTGTTCGACACGGCGTTCGAGCGCATTGCGCCCGAACGGATCGACGTTCCCCTCCTAGGCGGCGCGGCGCTGTTCGGCGTCGGCTGGGCATGACGGGCTACTGCCCGGGGCCCGGCATCGTCGCCCTGACGCGGCTGGCGCCTGACGCCATCGTCTTCGTCGCGGCGTTCTTAGTTGGGTCGCTGCTCTACCGGGTGTACGTCCGGCGGTCGGCGCGTGGGGTCATCGAGCGCGCGAGCGATCTCGGGTGAACCTATCAAACGTGCTCCTCGATCTCGTCTACGGGGCCGCGATCGGGTTTGCGCTCGGCCTCACCGGTGGCGGAGGATCGATCATCACGCTTCCGGTGCTGGTGTACCTGATCGGCGAGTCGGTCCACGAAGCCATCGGCACGTCGCTCGTGGTCGTGGGCGGCATCGCCGCGCAAGGCTTTCTCGCGCAGCGCACCAACGTGCGGTTCGGGAGCGGGCTGATCGTCGGGCTGCTGGGCGTTATCGGAAATATTCCGGGTTCGATTCTTGCCGGCCACGTTTCCGGCGAACTCTTGCTCCTGCTCTTCGCCGGTTTCATGTTCGTATCGGCCTTCGCGATGCTGTTCATACGCCTTCCGGATCACGTCGAGGGCGCAAAACCGCATTGGCTGATGGTGGCCGTCGTCGGCGCGGTGCTCGGATTCCTTACGGGGTTCCTCGGCGTCGGCGGTGGGTTCCTCATCGTCCCGGCGTTGGTGTTCGCGCTGGGCTTCTCGATGCGCAACGCGATCGCGACGTCGCTCTTCGTCATCTTCGTGAATACGGTCGTCGCTCTCGGGTCGCGTTTCGGGCACGCGCCGATCGCTTGGTTCGTCGCGGTGTTGTTATTCGCGGGCGGTTTCGCCGGGAATGCCTTGGGCGCGAAGTTCGCGAAGAGTCTGGATCACCGCCTATTGAAAACCATCTTCGCCGTCTTCGTCATGGCCGTCGGCGCGTTCACCGGCCTGAGCGCCCTGCATATCATCCCGATCAACGTTAAATAGCGACCGAAAGGATCTTCACGTATAATGACGCCCGAAATCGAACCACGCGACGTTGCCGCACACATGAAAAACGGAGCCTTCTTGCTCGACGTCCGCGAACGCGACGAGTGGGAAGAAGGGCATGTCGGCGGAGCCGTCTGGATTCCGCTGGGGCAGTTGCAGACACGTTTAAACGAGATCCCGGCGGACCGCGAGATTATCTGCATGTGCCGTTCGGGGCGCCGTAGCGAGAAAGCGTGCACCGTGATCGAAAGCGCTCGAGGTAAGGGGCACGCCGTCATCAATATGGCCGGCGGAATACTGCGCTGGGCCCAATCCGGTCTGCCGATCGAATCGTAGGGAGTTAGACTCCGGCGGGAACGACCGTTGGGTAGCCGGCGGCGTTGTACGCGTTCATCCCGCCGTCGACGTTGACCAGATGGGTGAATCCCGCCGATTCGAGAATCGACGTCGCAATGCTCGAACGGTAGCCGCTCCCGCATATCACGTAGGCCTTCGCATCGCGATCGAGGTGCGGAATGTGTCGCATAATCTCCGCCAACGGCACGGATTCTGCGCCTGCAATCGTACCCGTCGCGAATTCCGCGGGGCGGCGTACGTCCAAGAGATGCAGCGGCTCCTTCGAGGTTGCCACCAGTTTGTAGAAGTCGTCAACCGGCAGTTGAAGGGTGCCGGCGGTGGGTAGCCCCGCATCTTTCCATGCGTGGAATCCGCCGTCGAGGCCGCCCACGACCGAGGTGAAGCCAACCCGCGCGAGCCGCGTTAAGGCTTGCTCCATCGATTCGTCACTCTCGGCAACCAGGATGAGCGGGCGATCGAATTCGATCATCGTCCCGGCCCACGATGCGAACTGGCCGTCCAATCCGATGTTGAGCGATCCCGGGATATGCATGGGTCCGTAGACTTCGGAGGGGCGAACGTCGAGCAGCAACGCTCCACGGTTCCACTGCGCCATGACTTCTTCGGGCGAGAGTTTAGGAATCGCCGGCAGCGCGCCGAGCGCCGGCGCGCCTTCGCGATTGAGTGCGACGTCTTTCGCAAAGTACGTCGGCGCTTCGGGCAGACCGGTGGTCATCATCCCGATGAAGTCGTTCTTGCTCATCGGCTTGAGCGCGTAATTTTCGATGCGTTGCGCGCCGATCGTCGACCAGGTCTCCTGCGACATATTGCGCCCGCATAGCGAACCCGCGCCATGTGCCGGATAGACTTCGACCGAGTCGTCGAGCGTCAGCAGCTTTTGGTGTAAGGAATCGTACAGGAGCCCGGCCATCTGTTCGGCCGTAAAGCCTCTGGACCCCGAAAGATCCGGGCGCCCGACGTCGCCGATAAAGAGCGTGTCGCCCGTAAAGAGCTTCTTCGGAGACGATGGGTCGGACCGGTCTTCCATTAAAATGGAGACCGCTTCGGGCGTGTGCCCGGGCGTCTCGAGGAAATGCATGCGCAGGGATCCCGCGTCCAGCGTATCGCCGTCGCTCACCGCAATATGTTCGAAGCGTGCCCCGGCCCGGTGGCTCATGACGATCTTCGCGCCGGTACGCTCGGCGAGCTCTTTATGCCCGCTTACGAAGTCGGCGTGGAGATGCGTTTCGATGATGTACTCGATCGTTAATCCCTGCGCCTTGGCTTCGTCGACGTACTGATCGACGTCGCGCTGCGGATCGATCACCACACCGTGCCCGTCGGAACCGATGAGATACGACGCGTGCGAGAGACACCCGAGATAAAACTGTTTGAAATACATAGGAGCTCCTAGGCTTTGCCCTTCATCATGAGGTTCCAGTACATCCACGGCAGGGCGTGGAGTTTGAGCATGTACATGCTCCATCGTTCCTTTGTGGTGTCGATCATCGGGATCGACGGCGTCGGGGTTCCGTCGTAGTCGAATTCGGCCAGAATCAGCTTGCCGTACCCGGTGATGAGGGGACATGATGCATAGCCATTGTAGCGCGCCTTGAGAGGGCGATGCTGCATCTGGGCTAACAAATTCTCAACCACGACGGGCGCCTGCCTGCGAACCGCGGCGCCGGTTTTCGAGTTGGTCGTACTGCCGGCATCGCCGAGCACAAAAATATTCGGGAAATCCGGATTCTGCATCGTGTGTTGATCGACGCGCAGGTAGCCTTTGGTCGGCCCGTCCGGCTGGGCCAGCAGTTCGTTCCCCTTGATGAAATCCGGGGCGCTTTGCGGCGGCGTCACGTGTATGAAATCGAACGGCATCGTGACCCGTGTCTTCTCCGGATCGTTGACGATCTCAAAAGTCGCTTCGTGTTTCGCTCCATCGATCGCGACTAAATTGTGGTTGAACATCGTGTGAATGCCGTAGCGCGCAACGACGTTGTTGAGCGGGGCTTGGTAATGCTTCACACCGAAAATCGCGGGACCCGCCGTCGCGTAGAAGATCTCGGCTTGAATGCCGTGCTTCGTAAAGTAATCTGCTGCGAGATACATGATTTTTTGCGGCGCGCCCGCGCATTTGATCGGCCCGGCCGGGAAGGTAAAGAGGGCTCGGCCGCCCTTGAAGTTCTTGATGTACTCCCACGTCTTCGGGGCGAGATTGATGTCGTAGTTGCTGGAGACGCCGTTGCTGCCGAGGGTCTCGCTTAGGCCGGTGACCCGGTTCCAATCGAGTTGCAGGCCGCATGCGACCACGAGGTAGTCGTACGTTACGCGGGTCCCGTCGCCGAGGGTCACCGCGTTTTCGCCCGGGTCGATCGAGGTGGCGCGGTTCTCGATCCAGGTCACGCCGGATGGGATAAAATCGGCCTCTTTGCGGACCGTCTCGGAAGCCCGGAGGACGCCGCCGCCTACCAGGGTCCAGAGCGGCTGGTAGTAATGCTCTTGCGAAGGTTCGACGATGGCGATGCCCCGCATCCCGCGGTTTCGGAGCTGAGCGGCAACGCAGATTCCCGCGGTTCCCCCGCCGAGGATCAGGATGGGAACGTGCGTCGTAGTCGTCATCGTATAGCCTCTCCTCTGTCCCGCAAGATGCAGGAACAGTCGCAAGGGTTCTCTCCGATGCATAGAAGTTCTGGCGAGGGGGCATCAGGCTTTGTGATGGGCGGTATTTAGCCCTTACAGGGCGGCTCGGCCCGCAGCTTCTGCATATCCACGTCGAGCAATTCCCAGAATAATTCGGCGCCGCTGTAGCCGGTAATGCGAGCGACCTCGTTACCGCAGTGCATGAGGACGAACGTGGGCGTATAGATCACGCCTTTGATACTCTGAAGATCCGCCGGGCGCTGTGCGTGCAAATCTACGCGTCGCAGGGGCGCGTGTTTTCCCTCGTCGGTCGAGTTGTACGTCGGCCCGATATCGCGGTTCCAAGCCGCGCAATAGGGGCAGCCCACCTGTTCGAACATCACCAGTTGGTCCGCGCGCGCGGTGGCGTACGAGCCCAGGGTCAGCGCAACGAGCGCCAGAGCCAGGCCCAGCCAGAGTTTACGGACGGACATAGTACCAGCCTTGCGCTTCGCGCTCGATAATCGCCGGAATTCCGCTCGGCACCAGGGTGACGCCGGGGAGAAGATCGGCCGCAGTTTTGTGAATCGTGTCCAGGGTGTTCTTGCAGGCGAGAACCTCGACGCCGATCGCGACGAGCCCCTCGATGCGTTCGGCGACGGGGGAGCCTTTGAGGACCGAATGGATACCGGGGCCGTACACGACCAAGGCGATTTTAACGTCGTCCGCGCCGTAATAGCGCTGCACGTTGCCGACGTTGCCGATCACCTCGTTGACACGGGCGGGCTCATTTTCCGAGAGGCTCAGGACGACTTTGCGAGGATGGTCGAACGAGGGTGGAACGTAGCTTGCGCCGGCGCCCGTGGCCTGCGCGAGCGCGGGGCAGACGCCCAGCGAAAGGACGGCCGCGAGCGTCGCCACGATCGTTACGATAAATCTGCGCATGCGAGGCTCCTTTCAGCCGCCGTTCGCGAGGAAGGGGAAGGTGCTGAGCAACCAGCCGCTGACGCTCGAGATCGATCCGACGGCGATCAGCGTACCGGTGGCTACGAGCAGAACGCCCGATGTGATTTCGATGGCGCGCATATGTTGTTTAATGACGACGAAAAGCTTAGAAAAAGTTCCAAAGGCGAAGGCGGCGGCCAAAAACGGTAAGGCGATGCCGAGCCCGTATGCGGTGAGCAGGGCGATGCCGTGCCCGAGATCGTGGCTGTTTCCGGCGATCACGAGGATCGTTGCGAGGATCGGGCCCACGCACGGGGTCCAGCCGAATGCAAACGCCAGTCCGATGACGTAGGCGCCGATCGGGCCGCTCTTTTTCAGGAGCGGGTGAAAGCGGACGTCACGATCGAGCCACGGCAGCCGGAACAATCCCAAGTAGTGCAGGCCCAGGATCACGATCAGGATGCCGGAGACTTTGGCGATGATCCCAGCTTCGTCCGCCACCAAGCGCCCCACGACGCTGGCCGAGGCGCCGAGTAGAACGAATACGGTAACGAACCCCGCGCAGAACGCCGCAGCCGCGGCCAGAATACGGCGGCGCGACGCCGCACTCTGGTCCGTGGTTGCGAGTTCGTCGAACGATACCCCGGCAAGGAACGAGAGATAGGCCGGTACGATCGGTAGAACACATGGGGATGCGAAGCTGACGATCCCGGCGAGAAAGGCCGCCGAGAACCCTACCTGCAGGGTCAGCGGGCTCAATGAATCTTGGCTCCTTGATCGATCCACTTGCCCAGCAGCGCCCGCTCCTTATCGGTCATGCCGGTCATATTGCCGATCGGCATTCTGTGGCTCGTAACCGCTTGCTGCTTGATCTTTGACGCCAGCGCGGCGATGCGCGCGGGGGTGTCGAGCATGATGCCCATCGGCGCGGCCGAGAAGCCGGCTTCGGTGGGATGCGCCGCGTGGCAAACCGCGCAACGCTGTGCGACGATCGGCGCGATTTGCGAAAACGCGACCGGCGCCGAAGCTACGTGTTTTGCCGAGCCGCCCGCCGGCGCTGCCGAAGGGCCCGCTGCAGGCCCGCTGCCGGTGATGATGCGCTCGTCGGGAGTGCTGCCGGTTTCGTTCGGCGTGATGCCGAGCGTCCGCGCAAGGTCGCTGGTGATCGTCACGCTCTTTTTGCAGTTCGTCATGCATGCGACCGCGTGCACGTCGGGCTTGAGGTGCTCGTTGATAAAGCCGTTGCGATTGGGCATTTTGATGGCCGCGAGCGTTTTCGCATCGAGCACCGCGTTGGCGGGCACGAGATTGTTCAAGTTCAAGACATACGCCGCGATCGCGTACACTTGATCGTTCGTGAGCGAGCCCGGGGCGTTGAAGGGCATCGCGCGACGGATGTAATCGTACAGCGTCGGCGCGTACGGCCAGTAACTTCCAACCGTTTTGACGGGGCGCGCCGAGGTGAGGGTGCCGTTACCGCCGGCCAAAACCGGATAGCGATTCTCGCCCTCGCCGAAGTCGCCGTGACAGACGGCGCATTTGGCTTCGTACAGGGTCTGTCCGGCGGCAACCGAGCCGTGTCCGGGCGGAAGCCCGGCGCCGGTCAGGCCATTGACGTCGTCGTTCCAAGCTTCTTGCTGCGCGACCGTTGCCGGTTTGCCGAAGCCGTAGTGCGACGGATACGATTGCGCGTCGGCGATAACGAACGCGCCCGCGAGCGCGACGACCAAAAGCAGCGGGATGGTGGCCTTAGGAAACTTGAACATTGTCGACCTTTCCATCGGGGTTGACGTGCCACGTTTGAATGGCGTTATCGTTGTAGATCGCGTTCGTGCCGCGGACCGCGCGCAGTTGCGTGAGGGTGGGCTGCACGTATCCGGTCTCGTCGACCGCGCGGCTCTGCAAGAGCGCGCTGGTGCCGTGCCATTCCCACGGGAAGCGGAAACGCGTCAGGCACTTGGAGAGGACGGGTTCTTGAAGTTTGGCGGGGTGCCAGTTGATGCCGCCGTCGGTCGATACGTCAACGCGCGTGATCTTGCCGCGTCCCGACCACGCTAAACCGGTCACTTCGGTGAAGCCTTTGCCCTTCATCGGGTTCTCCGGGCACGGGCTGGTGATAACGGATTTCGTCTCGATGATCCAGGCGAATTGGCGCGCCTTGCCGTCGGCGAGAAGGTCCGTGTATTTCGAGGTCTCTTCGCGCGTCATCCATGGTTCCTCGCCGAACTTCAAGCGGCGGAGCCACTTCACGTTGACGTTGCCCTGCCAGCCCGGAACGATCAGTCGCACCGGATAGCCGTTGGAGGCGCGAAGGCGTTCGCCGTTTTGCGACCACACCACCATCACGTCGTCGAGCGCTTTCCAGACCGGGATGCTGCGCGTCATCGCTGCCGCATCGGCACCCTCGGCGAGCATCCATTTCGCTTGCGGCTTTACGCCCGCTTCCTTCATGAGGACCGAGAGCTTGACGCCGGTCCATTCGCAACAATGCACCATGCCGTGGGTAAACTGCAGGCTTTGCAACTGCGCTCCACGCCACTCCATGCCGCCGTTAGCCGGACACTCCGTAAAGTGGATATGGCTCTCGGACGGATAGCGTTTCAATTCGTCCATCGTAAAGACCAACGGACGATCGACCAGCCCGTCGATCATCAGGCGATGCTCCGCCGGGTCGATAATCGGCGTGCCGCCGTGGTCGCGCACGAAGCACAGCCCGTTCGGCGTAATGATGCCGTCGAGGTCCTGTAACGGCGTAAAGCTGACCGACGACTCTTCGGTCGCGGTGAGAAAGGGAACGTTTCTGCGGATGACGCTCGCTTCGTACTTGATCGGCATCCCATACGGGTGCGCGATGACGGTTTCGCCGAGCTCGTCCATTCCTGGAGAGCGGGGCGCGAAGGGATTGGTCTCGCCGGCCGCCGCCGCGGGCACCGCGCTTGCAAGCGCCGCTCCGGCGATCGTCGTGGCGCCCTTGGCGAGAAATCCCAGGCGGCCTATCTTTTTAGGCGGGTTATGCTGTTCGTCGTGGTTCAACGTGCTGCTCCGAAGGCTGTTAGGAAGTAGCGATGCCGGTAGGATCGGCTCCGGTGACGGTGACCGCTTGCCGGTCGGGGATGCGGATCACTTTCTCGTCCTCGATATACTTTTGGACGACGTCGTAGATGGCCGGTCCCTGCGTGTTCTGATTGATCGAGGCCCAGCCCGAGACGGTGTAGCTCTTTGTGGCTTCCACTTTCTCGCCGTTGCGCAGAAGCGTCATGTCGCTGATGCGCTGTCCCTGCGGTTTCGATATATCGATCGCATAAGACATGCCGCCGACGCGAACCATGTCACCACCTTGCTGATAGTAGGGATCTGGATTGAAGATATTATCGGCGACGTCTTCGAAGACCGATTTGAGTTGCTCGCCGGTCATCGTGTTGCGGTACGCCTGCGGATACGTGATAGCCGTCTGCGAATAGAGATCTTCGAGCATGATCGGCTGGCCCGGCAGCAGGCTGATGCCCCAGCGGAAGCCCGGCGAGAGCGAGATCTCGACGTCGCGTTCGCGCAGCAACGCCGCGCAGATCAGATCGTCGAACGTGCCGTTGAAGTTGCCGCGGCGATAGAGCAAGCTCTCGGTATGCCCGAGCGTCTTGGTAAGATCGGCTTGGTACGGTTTGCGAATATCGGCAATGAGTTTAGCCATCGCAGGCTGCGGCGCGATCGCGTCGCTGAAGATCGGGATCAGGCGATACCGGTAGTCGACGATGCCGCCGTTGCGGACGTCCAGATCCAGACGCGAGAGAAACTTGCCGTGCGAGCCGGATGCGATGATCATCGTTTTGCCGACCATCGTCGGGCGCGGTACCGCATCGTGCGTGTGGCCGCTCAGGATCACGTCGATGCCCTTCACGCGGGCCGCCATCTTTTTATCGACGTCGAAGCCGTTGTGGCTCAGCAAGACCACGACTTGCGCGCCCGCGGCGCGCGCTTTGGTGACTTCCTCTTGAACGTGCTTCTCATGAATGCCGAACGTCCACTCGGGAATCATCCAGGCCGGGTTCGAGATGGGCGTGTATGGGAACGCCTGGCCGATAACGGCGATCTGCACGCCGCTGCGCTCGAACACCTTCGTGCTTTCGAACGCCCAGTCGCCCCAGGTAGAATCTTGAATGTTGCCCGCCAGGAACGGGAACTTTAACTGCGCCTTGAGTTCCTTGACGCGAGCCGTTCCGTACGTGAATTCCCAGTGACCGGTCATCGCCTCTACGCCGAGCTGGTTCATCGCGCGGACCATGTCGGCGCCGCGCTCTTTGAGCGACGTGTACGAGCCTTGCCAACTATCGCCGCCGTCGAGGAGCAACGTCTGCCCGGGCCGCTCGGCGCGAATCGCATCGATCAGGGTCGCCATGCGGTCGAGGCCGCCGAGACGTCCGTACGATTTCGCGAGCGCGACGTAGTCTTCCATCGTCAGCGCGTAGGCCGACGACGTTTCCGGTGCGATTCCGAAGTATTTGAGAAACGCGTCGCCGACGAGATGCGGCGGAACTCCGGCATCGGCCCCGACGCCGATATTGACCGCGGGCTCCCGGAAGTAGATCGGCATCAACTGCGCGTGGATGTCGGTGAAGTGAAGAAGCGTGATCTTGCCGACGGGGTCGAAACGCAGGAGGTCGGCTTGGGTGATCTTCTGGGTGGCGGCCGCGCTGGCCAGGGAGACTCCCGGGCCGAGCGCGGCTGCTGCTGCCGCAGTTACTTGAACGAAGTCACGTCTGGTGAGCATGGTTACCTTCTGACTGATGGAGTTTCGATGGGCAGGCCTTGGCCGCGCGAAGCGACGTAAAGCTCGAGATCGACATACTGCTGGCTGCCGAAGGGCAGCGGCTGCGCGCGGACTTTGGCGTTGCACCCGCGGAAGCGACGCTGTACCGAGCCGACCGCTTGCCATTTAAGGCGATATGTCGGGAAGCCGTTGGTCTGGCCTTGGCTGAGCGTGTCGGAACGAAGTTGATCGCCCGCATGCTGAACGTGACACATCTGGCACGATACGCCGAGTTGTCCCCGCGGCGTGTCGTAGAACGTTTTTCCGGCAACCCACGCCGCGTGCGCCGGGCCCGTCGTCGTGACGTCAACCGGCATTCCGCGCGATTGGAGCTTCACAAACGTCGTTAGCGCCAAAAGTTGGGGCGACTCCCACTTGTACGGCTTTGCGCCCATCATGTCGACGCGCATCTCGTTGATGCGCTGCTCCAAATCGATGACCTTCCCGGATTTGGGATCGTAAGCCGGGTAGCGCGCGCCTACGCCGCGCATGGACGTTTCGGCGGCGCTATGGCAGGTTTGGCACGACTTACCATTGGTTCCGTCCGCCGTCGACCAGAGCGCCTGCCCCTTCTGAACCCAGAGGTATCCGGGGTTGCTAAAGTCGTCGTTTTGCATGGCGCGTAACGGCGCGTCGAGATAGATGAAGCCGGATTTCTCCTTGCCTACCTGATACGCGGAGAGCGGCGCCGGCGTCGTCGTTTGCGACGTCACCAGAATGGGTTTGAGAAACAGGACGCCAAGCGCGAGCGTGGCGACGATGACCAATGGCGATGGGCGTAAGCGCATGAGCGATTCTCTCCGTGCAGCTACGAGACGGTGATCTGAGCCGTGTTCTTATAGATCTTTCCATTATCGTCGACCCAGGTGAACTCAAAGGTTCCGCTCTGGTCGACACGTACCGGAAACGAGATGAACGGGTTTGCCGAAATCGCGGGATTCAGATCCATCTTAAAGACCTGTTGCCCGTTAAACGTGCACGTGAACGTGTTGATGATGTCGCGCGGAATGGTTTTTCCGCTCGAATCCTTGGTGAATCCCGAGAGCATCGGGTGCGAAATCAACGTCTTGATTTCGATAATGTCGCCCTTCTTGGCGGTGCTTGGGACGAGTAGGCGGCTCTGTACGGTTTGATCCATGGAAATCGACCTCGTTCTAGAATGAATATTGAAGCTGTAAACGGTTGTAGACGAGCAGCGGGACGCCACCGAACTGCGCGACGTTGGTTTGAGTGCGCTCGATGTAACGGTCCTCTATCGAGAAGCCGTCGAAGCTTTTGCCCTTGGGTTTCCCGAAAAAGTAGGTCGCTTGCAAGAGCGATGCGTGGGATTTTTCGACGCCGGCCCCGTTCGTGAAGTTGAATTGCGCGAACGCGAGCTGCGTCTGTAAGCGCCGGTTATTGCTATGGTAGTTGATCGTGGCCTTCGACGAAGCGCCGGCGCTCTGGCGCTGCGCCATGCTGGCGGTCGGAATCGAGGTAAAAAGCCCGTCGCCCGCATAGGCGCCGGTATACGGCGAGGCGATGCCGCCGTAATACAACGTGTAGGTGCCGTTCCCGTTGGCCTTGATTGCCGGGGAGCCGCCGGTGGGAAGAAAGACGTGCGACGCGGTGGCCGCCGCTAGGCTGGCGGCCGTCACGGTGGTCGAGCGCCAAGGAGCGTCGTCGATGGCATAGCTGAACGTGACGTTCTTCGCCGCCGTCGCACCGATGGCGAATCCTAGCGTCGAATTATCGACCAGCCCCGCATACGAGAGGCCGGCGTTGCGTTCGCGGATGTACTGTGCCTGAAGATACGGCGCGAAGCGCGATTTTGAGCCGAGGCCGGTGCGGCCCTCGGCATCGACGAGATTGGCGATGTTATAAAAATTATAGAGTCCGACCATCCCCGTTACCGGGCGGTGCTTGCCGGAGTACTTCAACGCCGTATAGAGCGCGCCCGACACGAACTGCGTGGGCTTGGTTACGAACGTCGTCGGAAGGAACGAGCTGCTGGTGCGGCTCTCGAACCGAACGATCCGGTCGACGGTGAGCGAAAGGTTCGGAGCGAAGTCGAAGTTGCTCGAGAGGCCCTGGAAGAAATTCGGCTTCATGCGGCCGTCGATCGGTTGGGCCCAGGGCGTATTGAGCTTCTGATTGCCGACCGCGACGTTGACCTTCGCGGTGTGATAACGCAGATATGCCTCGCCCAGCGTGCTCAGCCCGAAACCGGGTAGCGTGTTGTCGATTTTGGCCTGCATCGCGGGCGTGCACGCGCCGCCGATGGCGTAGTTCGGCGCGTGCGAACATGGCCCGTTCGCATCGAACGCGTCGACGCCGTAGTATCCGGCGGTTGCGGAAAAGTGCGAGGTAAGATCGTACGTCGCGCGGACCAGGATGCCGGTGTTTGTGGCAGCTTGGTTCTGCGGCAGCGACTTCACCCCGGCCGCCGCCGTGTTGCTGGCCTGCTGTTTCGTGAAATAGTACTGGCGAACGTAACCGTCCACGTGCAGACGACGCGTGGCTTTCTTCGCGGATTTTGCCGGCGCGCCGGTTTGGGCGTGCGCGACGCCGGACGAAGCGATCAAGGCCAGGAGGGCACTAATCGCGGCGAAGGAGCGAGAAACGATCACCCGCCGCACCCACCGATGGTCACCTTGATCGGCTTCGAAGCGCTCCAGAGCGACCCGTCGTTCATGATGGCGATCGCCGTCACGGTCTGGGTCTGAGCCAAGCGCATGCGGAACTGCACGTTCGCTTGCCCGTTGACCGGCGACAGATCGAAGGTTGCGACCCCGGGCAAGGGGTTGCCGTCGGCTGCCACGACGATTTTTTTGACGTAATTCTGGGCCGTCATCGGGCTATCGACCGTGATCGTGATCGGCACGGTATTGCCGTTCTCGGCGATATCAGGCGCACCGATGGTCACCTTGCCGGGCGTCGGCGTGCCGGGCGCTTGCTGCGCGAGCCACTTCTGGACGTCGGCCGGGGTCGCGAAGGCGGGACGCGGTAGCGCACTGGCTGCGATGGCGGCCAGGAGCGCGGTGCCGCCGGCAGCGAGCGCTTGCCGGCGGGTGGGTTGGCTGGGAATTTGCATGGATATCTCCGATTGCTCCGTTATTATTTGAGGGTGGAAAGGTATGCGACGACGTCCTCGACCTGTTGCGCGGTCAAGATCGGCTTGCCGACGAACTTTTTCGCAACGTCCGTAAGGCCGGCGACCCGATAGTACGCCGGCATAATCGTATCCGGGTTGATGAGCTTGGCGTTAACGATGCGCAAGCGCAGCTGCGCCACGCTGAGATAGCCGCCGACGCCCTTGAGGTTGGGCCCCACGTTACCGGGGAAGGCTTCTTTCGCGATCGGCATGCTGTGGCACGCGATGCAATTGCCCAGTTTGCGATTTTTGACGATCGCGAGCCCCGCCGCCGGGTTGCCGGGAACGGCCGTCAACGAGCGAGGGATGGTTCCGTTAACGACGGTATACGGAACCAGCGTCGTGTCGTGAACGACGGTGGTCGACGCTGAGGCAATGCCCATGCATAACAGCGCGAAAATAGCTGCCGCGATACTTCGGCGTGGCTCGCACATCTCGTTATCTCTCCTTCGAGACAGGTAGAAGCTCACTTAAGGTTGAGCGATGCTCAGACGAAAGTCCTACAAGGGAAGATGGTTCGTCCGGCCGCAAGACGCCGGGAATGGGGCGGAATGCCTGTAAACACGGCGCCTGGCGCCCATTATCTGATTTGCAGATGGCGCCCATCTTTATAAGGAAGCCGCCGTCGTGGAGGAGGGGATCATCGAAATATCGGTAGCGCTGACCTGCGTGGACCCGGTTGCAGCCGCCGACGCGGTGGTCGTGATCGACGTCTTGCGAGCGACGACGGTCGTGGCCGTCGCCCTTGCGAACGGCGCTCGGGGCGTCATTCCCGTTCGGAGTGTGGACCAGGCACGAGAGCTGGCCGCCGGCGGGCCGGGGTACCTCCTGGGCGGTGAGTTCGAGAATCGCCGGATCGAGGGTTTCGATTGCGGCAACTCACCGTTCGATTACGCAGCGAGCGTCGTCGAAGGCAAGCGCGTCGTGCTTCGAACGACCAACGGAACGCAAGCCTTTGCCGCCCTCGCCGGAATGCATGCGGCCGTTCTCTGTGCCGCTTTCGTGAACGTTAAGGCCGTCGTCGCTCACCTCAGCCGGCAGCGCTATCGAAGGGTCGCCTTGCTGTGCGCGGGCCAGGACGAGCGCTTCAGTCTCGAGGATTTCGTCTGCGCCGGCGCCATCGTCCAGGCGCTGGGCGAAGACGATCCCGGCATTCGGATCGATGACGCGGGTCTCGCGGCGCGTGCCCTCTTCGCGCGGGAGCGCTTCTCACTTTTAGCGCTATTGGCTATCGGCAATCATGCTGAAGATCTGCGCGCGATCGGCGCGCAAGCCGACGTGGCCTTCGCGGCGCAACTCGATTTCCTCGACGTCGTGCCGGTCATGCGCGACGGGATGCTGATACGCGGCGAATACTGCAAATAACGTAAGGATGCGTTCGGCCTGCAGGTGCAGAACGAGGCGCGACTACGACAATTGTCGATGGTTGACGCTGCTCATGGGAGACCTGCCATGCCTAAAGGGCGCACGACGTTCAGTAAATTCATTATCGAAGAAGAACTGCGCGCGAGCCAGCCGGACCCGCACCTGACGGCGTTGCTGAACGACATCCAAACGGCGTGCAAGTTTATCGCCTTAGCGGTCGCGCGCGGCGGCCTGAACGCGAGCGAGGCGGTCGCGACCACGACCAACGTTCAGGGCGAGGAACAAAAAGCGCTGGACGTCATCGCGAACGATATCATGCTCGCGCAGTGCGAGCAGGGCGGGACGCTGTGCGGCATGGCGTCGGAGGAAATGGACGAGCCGTATCCCATCCAAGCCGAGCATCGCCGCGGGCGATACTTGCTGGCATTCGATCCCCTGGACGGTTCCTCGAATCTCGACGTCAATGTGACCGTCGGGACGATTTTCTCGATCCTGCGGGCGCCCGACGGCGTGTGCGACCCGACGGTCGAGCACTTCTTGCAGCCCGGTACCCAACAGATCGCTGCGGGGTTCGCGCTGTACGGGCCGTGCTCGATGATCGTGATCACCTTGGGCTCGGGCGTGCATGGTTTCACGCTCGATCGTGAGATCGGCGCCTACACGCTCACGCATCCGTCGATGCGCATCCCGGAGCATACGCGCGAATTTGCCATTAACGCCTCGAACGAACGGTTCTGGGAGCCGCCCGTGCGGCACTACGTGGCCGAGTGCATCCAGGGGCGGGAAGGCGTGCGCGGCGAGGACTTCAACATGCGATGGGTGGCCTCGATGGTTGCCGAGGTCTTTCGCATCTTGGTCCGCGGCGGACTCTTCATGTATCCGCGCGATACGAAGGACCTGGGCAAGCCGGGGCGCCTGCGCTTGCTCTACGAAGCCAATCCGATGTCGATGATCGTGGAACAGGCTGGCGGCGCGGCAACGACGGGCCGCGAACGCTTGCTCGATATCGCGCCGGCCGCGCTGCATCAACGCGTTCCGGTCATTTTGGGCTCGAAATCGGAGGTCGAGCGACTCATCGGATACCACCAGGCGTACGATCGCGGCGAGGATCTCGCTTTCGACGCGCCGCTGTTCAACGCGCGCACGATGTTTCGCTGAAACCGCATCGCCGTATCTTACGAATGGAGCACCCGTAACTCATGTCGCAAAAGCATCCCATTATCGCGATCACCGGTTCCTCGGGGGCGGGCACGAGTACCGTCAAGACGACGTTTTCGCAGATTTTTCGCCGCGAGGGCATCACGCCGGCCATCGTTGAAGGTGACGCTTTCCATCGATACGATCGTCTCGAAATGCGCGCCTTGCTGGACGAAGCGAAATCCTCCGGCCAACCGCACTTCAGCCACTTCGGGCCCGAGGGCAATCTGTTTGCCGAATTAGAAGCGCTCTTTCGCGAGTACGGCGAGCGCGGTGAAGGGCAGACGCGCAAGTACCTTCACGACGAAAACGAGGCCGCTCCGTACTCGCAACCGCCGGGAACGTTCACGCGGTGGGAAACGATCGAGGCCGGGTCGGACATCCTGTTTTACGAAGGGCTGCACGGCGCGATCGCCACGGACGGGATCAACGTGGCGCGCCACGCCGACCTGCTCGTGGGGGTGGTCCCTTCAATCAATCTGGAGTGGATTCAGAAGCTCCATCGAGACAAAACGGCCCGCGGGCACTCGCAGGAGGCCGTCGTCGAAACGATCCTTCGCCGCATGCCCGATTACGTCAATTACATCGTGCCGCAGTTCTCGCGCACGCACGTGAACTTTCAGCGCGTCCCGATCGTGGATACGTCCAATCCGTTCATTGCCAGAACGATTCCGACGCTGGATGAGAGCATGCTCGTGATTCGCTTCCGCACCGCCAAAGGCATCGATTTCCCGTATCTCTTATCGATGTTGCACGACTCGTTCATGTCCCGCCCGAACACGATCGTCTGTCCGGGCGGGAAGATGGAATTGGCCATGCAGCTCATTTTCACGCCGATGATTTTGCAGATCATGGATCGCAAGAAACGCGCGCGATAGCTCCGGCTAGAGAAACGGTGCGCGGCCTATTGCTTGCCGATGCGCTCGTTCGCGTTATCGAGAAGATAGATCTTATCGGCGTGGCGCACTCCGAAGGCTTTCTGGTCGTACACGATGCCGACGTACTGGCCGGGTTTTATTTTGCGCATTTGATACGTGGTCTTGCCGTTGGCGGAAAATACCCGATCGAATTTTGGCAGAATTTCAAAGCTGAGCGTCTGTTTGCTCTCCGGGTTGCGGACTTTGATGTTGCTGGTCGAAACGTGGACGGTGATGCCGTAGAACGTCGATGCCGCAAGGACGGTCGCGGGCGCCGCAATCAGGAACAGCGCGAACGCGGCCGGAACGAGGCGGGATAACAGAGTTCGTAACATGCGGTAATCCTTATAGAGTTCGTATGAGTGCGGTGTGCGCCGAAGCGGTACCGACCGCTTCTTACCCGCTCGGGTGCCAAAGTATGCCGGGAACGCCGGACGGGGTGGGGAAATGCATTGCCGTATGCTCACACCAATCGATTTTGCCGCGTTCGACGCCGTGATGTTCGCCGACGGCGGTTCGCGCGGGAACCCGGGCCCCGCGGCAAGTGGGGCCGTTCTCGTGGATTCGGCCGGAGGGCTCATCGAGGAGATCGGCTGCTATCTGGGGCGAGCTACCAACAACGTCGCGGAGTGGACCGCCTTGTGCATCGGGCTCGAGGCCGGGCTGCGCCGCGGGATCAAGCGCCTAGCCGTGCGGATGGACTCGGAGCTGGTGGTTAAGCAAATGAGCGGCGAGTACCGCGTCAAGCACGTCGATCTGCAGCCGCTCTACGCTCGCGCCCGCGCGCTGGCTCGGAACTTTGAGCGGATTGAGATCAGGCACGTTCCGCGCAAGCAGAATGCCCTGGCCGATGCCGTCGTCAATGCGGTGCTCGACCAGGAAGCCGGCGCGCGGATTTCGTAAGAGAGCCGGTTGATGCGCCGTTTTCCCACCGCCGCTGCGATTTTCGTCTTTTCGCTCGTGATGATCGTCATCGGGGGATATCTGTATATTCCTGGAGAGTACGCGCGGCTTATGCGCGTCACGAAGCTGACCAAGGCGCGGAGTGAAATCTACACCCACCTGCTCATTCGGTACGATAAACCCCCGATTTACGAAGAAGAGTACCGGATGCAAGACGTCGAGGGCATTTCGACCTTCGAGTACCGCATTCGCGGATACAACGGCAAGCAGATCACGATCTCGGCCCCGCCGGCCGCGATGTACGACGTGAGCTTCTTTTACGGGCGCATCGATCAAGACGGTATCTGGCAACTGATGAATCAGCCGCCCCGCGGCGATACCAGCGTTCATTACACCCTTTATGTCAAACAAGTCGTGGATTTCAAGCAAGGTGACAGAACGATCACCTTCACCGACCCCAAGTTTTGGGCGACGACCGCCGGGCGGCAGTATACCATCGATCTTTCCAAGCAGCAGCCGGCCGATCTTTTGAAGCTCCAGGGTACGGCGCTGGCCGACCCGCACTATCAAATGGTCGTGGATGATTTCCGGAACTTCGGCCCGGCGTCGTTTCGCGCGAAAATAGCGGCCGCGCGAGCGAGCTACTTCGCGAAAAAATGACCTCGAAGGCTCGGGCTCTGTTCCTGCGTGGCGCTCTGGCGTTGACGGCGATTGCGCTCGCCGGTTTTTTTGCCTACGAAATTAGCGAGCGCCCGTCCGACCAGATCTTCGGCCGGACGCTGGTGAGCGGGCCGCGGGATCAACGCGTGGTGGCGCTCACCTATGACGACGGCCCGAACCCGCCGTACACGAATGCTATTTTGAGCATCCTCGAGTCCGAGCACGTCCA
>DAHUXY010000162.1 GCA_027315505.1 Vulcanimicrobiota bacterium
TCGGTGCGTTCGTGCGACGGCATACCGGCATGATAGAACATCACGGCGTTGGGATAGTGCTTGCGGAGCCCCTCCGCTACGCTGGTCGCCTCTTTACGAGAGTTACAATAGACGATCGCTTTGTGGCCGTCGGCCACGAGATCTTTGAGATACTGCGCCTTATCCTTGGTGCCGCGCGCGTCAACGACGTGCAGATTCTCTCGCACCGTAGGGTCGATCACCCACGCGTCGATCCGCAGTTCGCGGACGATGTGCGCGAACGCGTCGTCCGCGGCGGTTGCCGTCAGGGCGAGAATTTGCGGGTTGCCGAGGCCGGCGATCGTGTGCCCGAGTTTGCCGTAGGCCGCGCGATGTTTGGACTCATAGAGGTGGTGCGCCTCGTCGACGACGACGAACGACGGGCTGCTCGCCCCCGTAAACGACGCGCGATGGTATTCGAGGAACTCGGGCGTAGCCAAGATGATGTCCCACGCTCCGGCTTCCAACGCCGCAAACAGATCCTCGCGTTCGTCGGCCGAGATCGAACCGTTGGCTCGATGAATCCGTAAACCGAGCGTGTCGAGACGGCGGATCATCGCTTCGTATTGATCGTTCGCCAGCGCGCGAAGCGGATAGATGACCAGCGTCTTTTCGCCTCCCGTCAACGCGCGCAGCGCGGCCGGGTACTGAAAGCAGAACGATTTCCCACGCCCGGTCCCCAGGACGGCGAGCGTGTTGTGCCCCGCTTCCACCCGCTCTAACACGGCGCGCTGCGCTTCGTGCGGCTCCGCATCGCCGATCAGTGCGGCACGGATGCGGCGCGCGTCGCCGTCCCATGCCTCACGCGACCGGTCGCCTTCGGAGCGCCGCTCGAGCGTAGCCAACGCATCGCGCGAGACCTCGATGTTGACGCCCCGGAAGCGCTCGCCGGGGATCGCCTGCGTGCCGGTCAGCGAGGCAATGCGCGCACGATAGCGGATGCCGCCATCGATCTGCGGCGCGAGATGCTTCGCGATCCCCGCACGGATGAACCCCAGTTGCACGGCGCCATAATAAACCGCGATGGCGTTGGGATCTTTGGGATTATCCGGTTGACGCCGTAGCTCCAGCGCGAAGCCCGCTTCCAAACCATGGAGATGATCCTGGCGCCCTTCGAACGAGACGCCCACGATTTTGGTGAAGAACGACGACGCGCCCGCAATCGAGGCGAAGCGATCGTCGATATACTCGTGCGCCTTCGCGAACGTCGCATCCACGAACGACGCCAAGGGATCGCTCGAGCCGGCCGCCGGGGCGCCCGGCTCTTGAAGCGCGGCCTGCAACGCGCGCTCGAATGCCGCCTCCGACGGGGTCGGAGGCGGCAGCGTCGATTTACTTCTCGGGGTGCTCGTGATCGGCGCCCGGCTCCGGTTCGAAGCCTTCGAGATTGAGCGTGATCTCCTCGTGCCCTTGGTCGAACGCGGCGTCGTGCAGCCCGAAATTCTGCGCGTCGAGCGGATCGACACCCTCGATCGATTCCGATTCGTACGTCTGGTCGTATTCGAGCATGCCGCCCGTCTCGACGTCGTCCTCGACGATCGTGGTTCCATCGGCCCGTTTGCGTTTGTAGCGAATCGGAGCCGCCTGCGTCGTTTGCCGCGGGCTCTTCTGCTTGGACCGCCGCTCGCGACGGGCGGCGACGATGTCCTCACGCGGTACGCCGCTGCTGCTTGCGAGCGCGGCCGCCTCGGCTTTCCCGCGGGTGCCGGTGCCGCGTACGTCGGCCAAGCCGGCGCGACGGCGCTCGGCAGCCTTCGCAAGCTGGCGCTTACGGAACTGCAGTACGAGCGGCGCGGAGTAGAAGATCGAGTGGTAACCGCCGGAGCAGATGCCGACGAGCAACGCGAACGCGAAGTTCTTCAAACTCGCGCCGCCCAGCGCCAACAGCGCCACGAGCGTAATGACCACGGTCGCGAGCGTGTTGAACGAACGCGTCATCGTCTGCTTGATCGATTCGTTGACGATCACGTCGTACGGCTGCCCGGCCATCAACTTGGTGTTTTCTCGTATTCGGTCCAAGATGACGATCGTATCCATGACGGAGTAACCGATGACGGTTAGCACCGCCGCGAGGAAGGCGTCGTCGGCCGGCTTATCGGCCAGCGCGTAGATGCCGATCATCATCGCCGCGTCACGAACGAGCGCGATCACGGTGACCAAACCGAAGATATAGTTCCACCCGAAGCGGAACGCGATGTAGAGGAACTGGATGCCCAGCGCGATGACGAGCGCGAGCAACGCGTTGCGCAGGTACTCGCTACCGAGCGTCGGCCCGATGGCGGTGATTTTCGAGGACGCGCGATCGATCGTTCCGGCCTTACCGAGCGCGTCGAACAGCGGTACGGAGTTATTGGCGAACGACGTCTGGGTGGTGATATCGAATTGCGTGCTTGCGGTGCCGAGCGTCGTGATGCGCTCGTCCTTGAGGTTCAGCGGAGCGACCGCCGTCTTGACCGCAGCCAGCGTCGTCGGCGCCTTGAATGCGACCGTGATGTCGGTGCCGCCGGTGAACGAGAGGCCCAGTCGCAGCATCTGCGAGGGTTGGAACCCCTGGCCCCCTTGGAAGCCGTGGAAGAGCATCGACCCGATACCCAGGGCGATGATGAGGTACGAGATCGTCGAGACGATTTTGAACCATCCGACGATGTTCCAGTTGAGTTTACGGAAAAACATCTCTTCCTATGCCCCCGTCTTTGCAAAGACGCCGACGTCCTCGCGCTTGACGCCGTAGAGTTCCGGCGAAGCCAGGATATCGTTATCGACCATCACGTCGACGAAGAAGCGGGTGATAAAGACCGCGGTGAAGAGCGAGATCACCGTTCCCCAAAAGAGGGTGAACGCGAAGCCCTTGACCGTTCCGGTACCGAGCATGAACAGTACGCCCGCGCCGACGATCGTGGTGAAATGGCTATCGAAGACCGCCGAGAAGGCGCGCGCGAAGCCGATGCGTACCGCGGCGCGCATCGTTTTACCGTTCCATAACTCTTCTTTGATACGCTCGAAGATCAGGACGTTCGCGTCGACGGCCATACCGATCGAGAGCACGAAGCCCGCGATGCCCGGCAGCGTCAGCGTCGCGTGCGATGCGGAGAGCACGCCCATCATCGCCAGGACGTAAATGACCAGCGCGGCGTCCGCCAGCAAGCCCGGCAGCCGATAGACGACCACCATGAAGACGAGCACGAGCGCGAGGCCGAACATCGAAGCGTAGAGCGACTGCATCAGGTCGATCTTCCCGAGCGTCGGGCCGATCGTTTCTTTTTCGATGATGCGAATCGTCGCCGGGAGCGCGCCCGCGTTGAGCTCGTTCGCGAGCGTGATCGTATCCTGTTGCGTGAAATTACCGGAGATCTCGCCGCTATCCGAGATGACGCCGTTGATCGTCGGTGCCGAAACGTAGCGATGATCCAGGAAGATGCCCATGTTCTTCTGCAGATTTTTCTGCGTCATCTCCAGGAACTTTTTGGGATCCTTCGTCTGGAAGAGCACCAGCGGCGAGCCGCCGGTCTGGTTGTAGCCGGATTGCGCGGCTTTGAGATCCTTGCCGGAGTATACGACCGGGCCGCTCGCATCGTACGCCGTTTGATTGACGTACTTCTCGGCGGCGGCGCGCTCCTTAGCCGGAAGGTTTGGAACCTTCAATTCGGCAAGCGCGGCTTCGGCTTTCTGCACCACATCCGGCGGGACGATTTTGAAATCGAGCACTGCGGCCTGTTTGAGCAGCTTCTCCGCCTGGTCCGGATTCGACACGTTCGGCAGCTCGACCAAGATGCGGTTGACGCCGATCTTGCTGATCTGCGGCTCGGTGACGCCCAATCCATTGATGCGCCGGTCGATCACCTCGACCGTCTGCTCCTGGATTTGCGACGTAATCGTCGGCACGGATTGAGTCGGGTAGAGCTGGAGCAAGAGGCGCGAGCCGCCCTGCAAATCCAGGCCTAGATGAATCTTGCTCTGTATCGGAAGCGCAAGCCACAGCGAACCGCCTACGATGGCGATAACCACGAACGCTTTAAAAAACGGTTTGAATGTATTCCAGCTCATCGACGTCTCTAGAAAAGGGAGCGCCACGGCATGGTGTGCCGGGGCGTCAAACCTTAGAAGTGTATCAACGCCCCCAGGGTCCCGTCAAACGGGCCTGCGAGCGCCCCTGTACGTTCACCACCCCTCCCGGAACCAACTGCAACCACGCCAGGCAACCATCCGTAGCCGCCTACACGGCGACGAGCGCGTGAGGCGCGACCGCCAACTCGGGCGGCAACTCCGCGTAACTCAGCACCTCCATGCGTAGCCCTGAGTGAGCGAGGATGCCGGCAAGTGTCGCCCGCAGGGTGCTGCCGCAGAGAAGGGCTGCCCGCTCGCGGGCGACGACCGCGGCATAGGCTTCGATCCGCTCGCGCAGGGCGAGCGCTCGCTGCGGATCGATCGCCCGCTCTCCGTCACGGCCGAGCCAATCGACGATCAGCTCCCGTTCGCATTCCGGGTCCAGCACTAAGGGTTCGAGCCGATCGATCCCGCGGCGGCGC
>DAHUXY010000084.1 GCA_027315505.1 Vulcanimicrobiota bacterium
TCGGCGGGCCAGGATAGCCCGTGTGCGGCCACGCCGCATCGTTGCCGTACCATCCCGCCATCACCAACTGGTGCAGCGCGTCGTAACCGCTGCGAAAGAGCGTGATGCCGCTAAAGCGCCAACGCGTCAGAAATGCCGCGACGTCGCTCGCTTTCGCATCGCCCCAACCCACCCATAAGCCCGTCGCAAGCGGGCGAATGACGGGGTTGCTCAGCAACCCGAAGAGTTGCTGCACCTCGCCTTGCACGCTGGGCGTCAGGCCCGCGATCGCCGTATCCACGCCGCGGACCGCCAGCGTGAGCGGCGATTCGCCGGCGCCGGATTGTGCCGGCAGCGCTCCGGCGAGCATGACGGCGGCTACCGCCGCGACGATCCCCCGTTGGGTGGCGTCGAGAACGCGGTATGCGTATGCGTCGTCGGTCCAGAGCGGCGCGGTCGCGGAGCTTTTGGGGGCGCACTGCGCCAATGCAAGCACGGCCGCCCCCGCGACGCCGGTCTTGATGAGTTCGCGTCGAGAGATCACGAACGGCGCTCCTTTTGAAGCTACGAAAGCGTCAGCGGGCGATAACGGATGCGGTGCGGACGCGCGGCCTCTTCGCCCAAGCGCTCACGCTTGTTTGCTTCGTACTCGTGGTAATTACCTTCGAAGAAATAGACGTTCGAATCGCCCTCGAAGGCCAGAATATGCGTCGCGATACGGTCGAGGAACCAGCGATCGTGGCTTACCACCAAGACCGTTCCAGCGTATTCGCCGAGCGCATCTTCGAGCGCGCGTAGCGTTTCGACGTCGAGATCGTTCGAGGGTTCGTCGAGCAGCAGAACGTTCGCACCGGTTAGGAGCGTCTTGGCCAGGTGCAAGCGCCCGCGTTCGCCGCCCGAGAGCGTGCCGACGAGTTTTTGCTGGTCGCCGCCTTTGAAATTAAAGCGACCCAAGTACGCACGCGAAGGCATTTCGAAGCGCCCCACGTTGAGCAGATCCAGGCCGCCGCTAATATCGTCGAAGACCGTCTTGCTATCGTCCAGCGATTCGCGGCTCTGATCGACCACGGCAAGCTTCACCGAGGACCCGATTTCGATGCTTCCGCTATCGGGTTGCTCCTTGCCCGCGATCATGCGAAAGAGCGTCGTCTTACCGGCGCCGTTCGGCCCGATGATGCCGACGATGGCGCCGGCGGGGATGCGAAACGTGACGCCGTCCATCAAGAGCCGGTCGCCGTACGCTTTGCGCACGTCGTTGAATTCGATCACGCGATCGCCCAGGCGTTCGGCAACCGGAATAAAGATCTCTTGGGTCTCGTTCCGGCGTTGATACTCGTAACTGGAGAGTTCTTCGAATCGCAGGATCCGGCTCTTATTCTTGGCTTGGCGGCCTTTGGCGCCCGCGCGGACCCATTCGAGTTCGCGCTTGAGCGCTTTTTGGCGAGCGGATTCGGTCGCTTCTTCTTGCGCGAGCCGCTCTTGCTTCTGGTCGAGCCACGAACTGTAGTTGCCCTTCCACGGAATACCGCGGCCGCGATCGAGCTCCAGAATCCATTCCGCCGCATTATCGAGGAAGTACCGGTCGTGCGTTACTGCAACGACGGTGCCCGGGAAGCGCAGCAGAAATTGCTCCAGCCATTCGACGCTCTCGGCATCGAGATGGGTGGTGGGTTCGTCGAGCAACAGCATGTCGGGTTTTGAGAGCAACAACCGGCAGAGCGCGACGCGACGCTTCTCGCCGCCCGAGAGCGGACCGATTTTCGCATCCCACGGCGGGAGCCGCAAGGCGTCGGCCGCGATTTCCAATTGCTGGTCGAGGTCGTCACCGTCGCCGGCGAAGAGGATGGCCTCGAGTTTGGCCTGTTCGTCGGCGAGCGCATCGAAATTCGCGTTCTCATCGCCGTATGCCGCAAAGACTTCATCCAGACGCTTGCGCGCCGCGAGCTTCTCGCCGAATGCCTCCTCGACGATCTCGCGCACGGTCTTATCGGGATCGAGCTTGGGCTCTTGCTCCAGATATCCGATGGTGAGGTTGGGCATCGGCGTCGCTTCGCCGTCGATCTCGGTATCGAGGCCGGCCATGATGCGAAGGATCGTGGACTTTCCCGATCCGTTGAGGCCGAGAATGCCGATTTTGGCGCCCGGCAAGAAGCTGAGCGAGATGTCTTTGAGGATCTGTCGCTTCGGCGGCACCATTTTACCGACACGATGCATAGAATAGACGTATTGCGTCACGAAAAGCCTTACTCGAGCGCGGAGACAGGGTGGGGGTGAAGCCACTTCCACCCGGCCGCTTGTCGAGACCTCTTTATCAACCGAGGGCGGCGCTTTCTGACGCGAGGTCGAATACGGCGCCTCCATGACAAAAGACGACATCGGCAGCGAGCCCCTCGACCCGACCGGCACGGGATTTGCCGCACTCGGGCTGCACGATGCGCTGGCCCGGGCGACAGCCGCGCTCGGCTACGAAGAACCCACCGCGATTCAGCGCGAATCGATTCCGCCGCTGTTGGCCGGCCGGGACGTGCTCGGCCAGGCGGCGACCGGCACCGGCAAGACCGCGGCCTTCGCGCTCCCGATGCTGCACCATATCGGGACGTCGCCGGACGAGCGCCGCCCGGTACGCGGGCTGATTCTCGTGCCGACCCGCGAGCTTGCGATGCAAGTCGCAGAGGCCGTCCACAAATACGGTCGCCTGCTCGGCACCAACGTGCTGCCGATCTACGGGGGCCAATCGCTCCAGCAACAGCTTCGTGCGCTCAAGCGCGGCGTCGACGTCGTCGTCGCGACGCCCGGACGCGCGCTCGACCACATCCGCCGCGGCACGCTCGAACTCGGCGGCGTGACGTTCCTCGTGCTCGACGAAGCGGACGAAATGCTCGACATGGGCTTCGCAGACGAACTCGAAGCCATCGTCGCCGCCGTCCCGACCGACCGGCAGACGGCGCTCTTCTCGGCCACGCTGGCCCCGCGCATCCGATCCATCTCCAAGCGTTACCTGCGCGACCCCGCACTCGTGACGATTGCGAACGAAACCGCCGCTCCCGGCAAGAAGCCGCGCATTCGCGAGGTTGCGTACGTGGTGCAACGCGCGCACAAAGCGGCCGCACTCGCGCGCGTGATCGATATGGAATCGCCGACCTCCGCGATCGTGTTCTGCCGCACGCGCACCGAGGTGGACGAACTCACCGAAACGCTCGGCGGCCGCGGCTATCAAGCCGAAGCGATTCACGGCGGCCTATCGCAAGAGCAGCGCGATCGCGTGCTGCGGCGCTTCCGGGATGGAACCTCGGAGATTCTCGTAGCCACCGACGTCGCCGCGCGCGGTTTGGATATCGAACATCTTTCGCACGTCGTCAATTTCGACGTACCGTCTTCCCCGGACGCCTACGTGCATCGCATCGGGCGCACCGGACGCGCCGGCCGCGAAGGCGTTGCGATCACGCTGGCCGAGGCGCGCGAACACCGCTTGTTGCGCAATATCGAACAACACACCAAACGCAAAATCTCGATCGAATCGGTGCCGACCGCGCACGACCTGCGTGCCCGGCGCCTCGAACTCACCCAAAGCGCGCTCGAGGATGCGTTGGAATCCGGCGGCTTTGAGAAATACCGCGCGATCGTCGAAGCGCTCGGTACCGACCACGATATTCTCGACGTCGCCGCCGCCGCCGTCATGCTGGCCGACCAAACCCGCGACGGTGGCGAGAAAGACGACATCGATATTCCGGCCGTCGCCGTAGCGCAGGAGCGCCCGGGCTTCTTGCAGCGCGCCGACCGCAAGCCGACGCGTACGCGCATGAGCGGGGACGTGGCAAAAATCTGGATCGGCCTCGGACGCCTCGCCGGCATTCGCCCGGCCGACCTCGTCGGCGCGATCGCTAACGAGGCCCGCATGACCTCACGCGATATCGGTGCGATCGATATCGCCGACCGGTTCTCCCTGGTCGAGGTTCCCGCCGCGACCGTCGACAACATCATCACCGCACTTCGCGGCACCACCATTCGCGGCCAAAAAGTCTCGATACGACGCGATCGCGGTGCGACGAAGGGATAGGAGAGCGCCTCTTTATGCTGCCGTTCGCGCACCTCGTCTTACACGTCGGGCTCTGCCATGCGATCGCTCGCACCGCGCCTCAAACGAGCGTGACGATGTACGTGCGTCTGCTCGACCATGTCGGGGATCCGCTGGTTAAGAAGACCTTCACCTTCGAACGCGGCGAAGACCAGCATCAGCTCGTCGAGGTGGATGCCCCGCAGGGAACGCTCAAGCTGCTCCTCAGCGTACCGAAGTACCATTGCGCGGCGCAAGATTACCTCGGCGTGCTCTCGGGCCACGCGCGCAACGTCAACGAAACGCTGAGCGACGGCCCGCCGCCGCAGACGACGCCCATCCTTATGGAAGGCACCGCTCCGCCCTCGTTCCTCTACGTGCAGCCGACGTTCACGCTCGTGGATAAAAACACCAAGTGCAACGCGCCGATCGGCCCGCAAATGCCGCTCAATATTACGGTAGAGAACGATCAAGACGCCTACTACGCATGGCTCTATCCAGATGCATCGCAGTACCAGCACCCGGTACTGCTCGCGCTGAAAATCGGCACCGCGACCGGCGAATTCCACTACATCCGCGTTCCCATGCCGTTCCCCGTTCCGTGGGAAGGCTGGCCCGAAAACGTTCAGTTCAGCCTGCAAGAGTACGAAATCGACAACCTCGCCGGCAAACCCATCAACACCCTGCTCTGCCCGAAACTCTACAAAACCTCAGTCGGATAAGGCCGCGATCGCCTGATGTTGCGCTTCTCTCTACCAACGCCGCTTTATTCGTTTCCACATTCGTCGGCTCGCCGTTGTAAGAACGCGCGGTCGCGGGCATTTTCGGCGAGGGCCAATGCCCGCTCGAACTCACGGCGCGCCTCTCCCAAACGCCCGATCTTAAACAGCATATCGCCGCGCACGCTCGGTAAGAGGTGGTAGGCCTGCAGTGACGGCTCGTCGCGCAGCGCATCGACGATCGCCAGTGCCGCTTCGGGTCCATACGCCATGCCGACGGCAACGCTGCGATTGAGCTCGACAACGGTTGAGGGCATGATGACGGCGAGCGCGTCGTAGAGCGCTACGATCCGCGGCCAGTCGGTCGCTTCGGGCGTTGCCGCTCGCGCGTGGCAAGCAGCGAGCGACGCTTGCAGCGCGTAGGGCCCGAGCGGGCCGAGCCGTTCGGCGCGCGCGAGCGCGTCGAGCCCGCGTTGAATCAGGAGATGATTCCACTTGCCTCGGTCTTGATCGAGGAGCAGAATCGGTGAACCGTCAGGGGCCAAGCGCGCGGGTATGCGCGAAGCATGAATCTCCATCAACGCCACGAGCCCGTGCACTTCGGCTTCGTGCGGCATGAGCTGCGCAAGCATGCGCCCCAGCCGCAGTGCGTCTTCGACCAACTCGGGTCGCAGTACGTCGTTGCCTGCAGTGGCGGCATACCCTTCGTTGAAAATGAGATAGACGGCTTCGAGTACGGGTGGGAGCCGCTGTAAACGCTCGCGACCTTCGGGCACCTCGAAGGCGACACGCGCTTCGCTCAACGTGCGCTTGGCGCGCACGATACGCTGAGCGACGGTCGCTTCGGAGCTGAGATAAGCGCGCGCGATCTCCGCGGTCGTCAAGCCGCCGAGCAACTTGAGCGTAAGCGCGACGCGGGCCTCCGGCGATAACACCGGATGGCAGACGACGAACATCAGACGCAGCATGTCGTCATCGATGTCCTCGTAGGTGGCCGCGAAATTAGGTTCGACGCCACCGTAAGGAAGCTGATTCTGCAGTTGCTCGGTCTTATCGGCGAGCGTTTTTTCGCGCCGGACACGATCGATCAGGCGCCGCTTGGCGGCGGTCATCAGCCACGCGCCGGGATTGCGCGGGATGCCTTCGCTCGGCCACTGGGCGAGCGCCGCAACGAAGGCATCCGCTGCGATATCCTCGGCACACCCGACGTCGCGCGTCGTGCGGGCAAGGTGTGCGATCAGTTTCGGAGATTCGATGCGCCACACGGCTGCGATCGTCTCCAGCACGCGGTCGCTCACAGCGGCGGCGAAACAACCTCCGTCACGCCAGGTCCTCCAGGGTAACGCGCTCGGTACGCGCGCGTTGCTCCGGCGTCAACAGGCTCTCGAAATCTTCAAACTCGAAAAACTCCCGGATCTCTATGACTTCACCACGCTCAAGCGTCAGACGCATGAAGCGCTCGACGACCTCTTCGTGCGACTTGCCCTGTACGATCCAGAATCCAGCGATCAGTTCTTTGGTCTCAGCGAAAGGACCATCGATCACCGTCGTGCGCCCGCCGTCGAATCGCAGGCGCGTACCTTTTGAGGAGGGTCGCAGACCCTCGGCCGCCAGCAAGATGCCATCCTTCGCGAGTTGTTCGTTGAACGTGATCATCGACTCGATATGCTCGCGCTCCGGAAGACGGCCGGCCTCCGAGTCGGCGGTGGCTTTGATAAACACCATGAATTTCATCTCTAACTCCTTCTGTGGGTGTCCTACCTAAGCGTCGAACCGATGCCCTCATTTTCGACAGCACAGAATGATTTTTCTCGCTACACGAGATCCGTTCAGGGGCCCAGGATGAGGAGGGCGCCGATCCGCAACAATCGGCCAAATGATCGGCCAAAATCCCTGGCTTTTTTCGATATATTTACCGTAATACGGCCAATGTGGCCCACGGTACTTCCGCCAAAACGGCGCTCGAGAGCCCGCAGCGGATCGAGCCTGCCCTCCTCGAGTCGGCCTCGGCGTGCCTTACCGGAGCGTTCCACCCTCGGGCGGCCGCCGGCTTAGCTCGGCACGCCGAAATTCTAGGTGCAGTAACTAACGAGCCTCGTGCGTTACTGCCACAACTCTAGGACGTACGTACCGGCAGGAACGCTCGTATTGCCTCCGCCGGGATATTCGTAGGTCGTCGTCGACGCCGGGACCGTCTGTGCCGCCGCATCGAAGGGCGTCGCACACGAGCCAGCCTGATAGATCGCCCCGTAATACGTGCCGGTCGGTGACGCCGGCGCGAACACCGTATCGAGCAATCCCGTGTTGGGTCCAAACGATCCGTTCGGAGCGAACTGGAACGCGGTTGGAAACGTAAGCGTGATCGCGTCGGCGAGGGTGCCGCTCACCGCGCATCCGTTTGCGGGGACGCCGGACGTCTCCGAATAGGTGACGTTCTCCGAACTCGCGCCCGAGATCGTAACCGCACCGTAAAAGAACAGCTGTGCGGCAACCGGTGATCCGACTAGTGCGAAGCTTTGAAACGACGGCGAGCTCGCGAGCGTAAATGAGTTTCCGCTCGGCGGAGCGGTAGGACTTGCCGTTGGTGCGGACGACGGCGCCGCCGTCGGAGCGCCCGTCGGTGCAGCGCTCGGTGTCGGTGTCGGAGCTGGGCCCGACGAAACGAGTACCGGAATCGAGAAGGTCGCCGGCTGACTCGTACCGTTTTCGAAGACGTGGATGACCGTTGAGCCGACTACCGCGCTCGACGTAATCGTAAACGTCACGACCGGAACACCAATGCTGTTGCTGTACGTCGAACTCACGCTAGCCGGGACGGCCGCGACCTGCGGGCTGCTCGACACAATGGCAACGGTCGACGGCGACGATTCCAGATATGCCGCCGAGTAGGTCACGGTCGAGTTCGGCTGCATCTGCACGCCGACGTTGACCGGAACGTACGTTGCATTCGCGCCCGCCGCGTACACCTGAATTATGCAGGCACCCAAGGCGCCGCCCTGGGGAACGACCGAAAGGGTAGTGGAGTCACCATTTGCCGTCGATGAGTTTATACCGAAGCACCCGCTTCCCAGATTCCCCGCACTGGTTTCGACGGGCGGCGTGCCGCCGGTTATAACCAATTGCTGAGCGGCCGACTGTGGGTTTGCAAACGTCAGCGAGGCCGGATTTGCCACCAATGAGCCCGACGGCGGCACGGTACCGCCAGCACATGCGAGCGTCGTGGAACTACCGACGGCAAGAAGCGCGGTCTTGAAAACCGCGAAGGCGTTTACGGCACGGCTCCGGCGCACGTTGTCCCTCCATGTAATGGCGTGTTTTGCCTGGTTAGCGATACTAGCGAGACAGTCCTATCGGGATGATGGCCGCGGCGATCGTGCAGGCCAGCAGCGCCGCCAGCAGCAGCGAATCGAGTTGCACGAGGGAGGCGAGTACGCGAGCACCGCGCGCGACCCGTGAATAGACGCGCAGCGCGAACAGCCCAGCGACGATCGCCGCAAACAGATACACGCGCGCGCCGTGCGATGCAGCGACGCCCAGTAGGGCCGCCGCGCAGAGCGCGAACGCGCACGCAGCTTCGATTGCGGGCAACGGAGGCGCGGCTGCGCGCACGTCGAGGGCACGACAGCAGCCGAGGAACAAACAGCCGCACTTCCCGATCCCGTAGAACAACAACGAACTTGCAAAAAAGAGCGCGGTAAGCGTGGATCGATCGGCGTGTCGCGGCGCGAAGACGAGAAGCACGAAAAAGACGAGCACCGAGGCCAACATCGCGCCTTTGCCGGAGAACTCGTAGCGCGGTCCATCCCGGCCCATCGCCGCGTCGAGAACGGGCCGGCTGATAAGTCCGATCCAACCCGCCGCAACCGGAACGTAGGCAAGCGC
>DAHUXY010000099.1 GCA_027315505.1 Vulcanimicrobiota bacterium
TTGGTTCTTGGCCGATGCGGGCTTCAACGATGCCGACGATCTCGCCGGTATCGGTAAGAAACACGGGGCCGCCGCTCTCGCCCGGCACCACGGAAAGCGACATTTCAAGCGCATTCTTTCGCACCGCCGAGAGCGTGCCGGCCACGAGCGACGTGCGCAGGCCGCCGTCGATCTCGTCGGGGATCGGATAGCCCATCAATGCGACGTCGCGCCCGGTCTGCGTTGTCAATGCTCGCGACGAACCGAGCGTGACGACGGGGAGGTTCGGCCTGGCGATACGCACGAGTGCGATATCGTTGACGGGATCGAGCGCGATCACTTTGCCCGGGACTTTATGGGTATTGCCGACCGTCACGAACATATGCCAAGCGCCCCGCACGGCGTGTCGCACCGTGAGAATGTCGCTGCCCCACGTTCCGCTGGCCACCACCGAGCCCGATGCGAACGAAACGTCGTACGCGTCGCTGGCGTGCTCGGGGGGCAAACGCATCGCCAACATCACGACCGACGGTTCCAGCTTTTGCACGATCGAAACCAGACGATCGTCGGGATAGTGCGGCGCGCAGGCGCAGAGAAGCGCCGCAACGCACGCCAGGCCGCCGAGGATGCGCGTTCCGAGCATTTAGGAGACGCCTGCGGCTTGCAATCGGGTCGCGATCGCTTCCCGGAGGGCGTCGAGGCCCTGCCCCGTGGTCGCGCTAACCGCGATCGAGTCCGCTTCGAGCGGAACGTTTGGAGCCGCGTCGCATTTGTTGAAGACGATGATGCGGGGCGTGGTGTCGAGTTCTAAATCGTGGACGATCGCGTCGACGGCGACCCGCTGGCGCGGCCAATCGGGGTTGCTGGCATCCAGCACGTGAATCAAGAGTTGCGCCTCGCGCAATTCCTCGAGCGTTGCGCGAAAGGCGTTGATCAAATCCTTGGGGAGATCGGTGATGAAGCCCACCGTATCCGCCAGCCGCACGTAGCGGTCGGGAGCCAGATAGACGCGGCGTACCGTCGGGTCGAGCGTTGCGAAGGGTTGGTCGGCGACCAACGCATCCGATTTTGCGAGCGCGTTGAGCAACGAAGACTTGCCGACGTTGGTATAGCCGACCAGCGCGACCAGCGGCTCGCGGTGCGGCGCCGCCCGACGCGTTCCACGTTGGCGGCGCACGTCTTCCAGGGCGCCGCGCAACACGGTCACGCGATGCTGGATGCGCCGGCGATCGACTTCCAGCTTGCTCTCGCCGGGTCCGCGCGTGCCGATCCCGCCGCCCAGTCGCGAAAGGTCGGCGCCGGCGCCGATGAGGTTCGATTGCCGGTAGCGCAATTGCGCGAGCTCGACCTGGAGCTTCCCCTCGCGACTGCGAGCGTGCGCGGCGAAGACGTCTAAAATCAACATCGTGCGATCGACGATCGGCACCGCAATGATCGCTTCGAGGTTCTTACGCTGACGCGGGCGCAAATCGTTGAGTACCAAAATCACACCGGCGTCGCATTCTTTCGCCAGCGCCGCGATTTCGTGCGCTTTTCCGCTACCGACCAAGGTCGCGGGATCGTATGCGGCGCGCTTCTGCACGATGCGGGCGACCGGTTGAGCGCCGGCCGCGATTGCAAGTGCCTCGAATTCGAGCAGTTCGGGATCGATCGGTCGGGCCGGGTCGTCGAGATCGACGGCGACGACGAGTGCGCGGGCCGGGTTGTTTACCTCGCCAGCGGTGTCAAACGTTCGATGAGCCAGTGGATTCCCTTTATATAACGTGGTCCCGGCCGATAGAGCCAATCGGCATCCGGGAGTTGATAGACGTGCCCCTCGCGGACCGCGCGCAGATCGCGCCACGGCTCGCGGTTTAGCACGCTTGCAAGTTTGGTATCCGAGCCGTATACGATCGCATCCGGTTGATCCCGCAACAACGCCTCTTCGCTGTATTCGGCATAGGGCAGGCGTACATCTGCCGCGGCGTTACGTCCGCCGGCGATCGCAATCATTTCGGCGATGTAGGAGCCGTTGCCGGCCGTCCAAATCGGTCCCGTGCCGAGCGCCACGAAGACGCTTGGGTGGCGCTTGAACGCGCGCGTCCGCGCATGCAAGACAGCGGTAGTCCGGCGCAGCCGTTCGATTTCGGTGCTTGCCTGTGCCGAATGTCCGCTCAGGCGCCCCAGGGTGCGAATGGCGCCGAACACGTCGGCGTACGAGTCGTTCGGAACGATCGTGACGTTGAAGCCGGCGCGAACCAGCGGCTCGAGCAAGCGCTCCTGCGAGGGAATGCCGACGATCGCATCCGGATGGAGAGCGACGATCCGCTCGACGTCGATGCTCGAAACGTCGGCGACCCTAGGGAGTGCCCGCGCGGCCGGCGGGAAATCGGAGAAGCGCGAGACGGCGACCACCTGGCTCCCCGCACCGATTGCGAAGAGATCCTCGGTGAAGGCGGGGAGGAGCGAGACGATGCGCGGCGCGTGGGCGGGACGCGACGGCCGGGCAACCGGCGCGCAGGCCGCGAAGAGCGCCAGAAAAGCCAAGGCAAGAACGCGGCGGGACGTGATGCGGAACATGTTGGCTGCGCTTTCCTGCTGCTCCGGCGTGGTTCCGCCCGCCATCGGGGAGGTTCGGTGGCGCGGCTCTGCCAATAGAGCGCGCCTAAGCGTTTGCGCGGGAAGCCGGTTGAAATCCGGCACGGTCGCGCCACTGTACGCGGGGAGCCGCCCACCGTCACTATCTCGTACGAGATGGGAAGGCGCGGGCACGACGGCTACGATCCGCAAGTCAGGATACCGGGCAGACGTTACAACGTATCGTCGTTCCTCGCATGAAGGAAGGGATCGCCATGTTCCGCGTTTTCACGCTGCGCGCGCTCTGCGCCGTAGCACTCTTGCTCGTTCTACGCGCTCCGGCCGGTGCCGCGACCACACCCGCACCGAGCCCTACCCCTATTCCCGTGATCGCGCACGTGCAGACCGCCGATCGCTCGGAGACCACGCTGCGCAACAGCGTACGCACCGTGTACGTCGTCACCGCGGAGCAAATCGCTCGCAACGGATATCGCACGGTCGGTGAGGCGATCGCGTCGCTTCCCGGCGTCGAACTCGCGCCTTACGGCGCGATCGGAGCCGCCGTATCGTACGGCATTCGCGGCAGCAACTCGGCGCAAGTCTTGGTCCTCGTCGACGGGCTTCCCGCACCGGGATCGCTCGGCAACGGGGTCAATCTCGGGGTTCTGCCGGCAGCCGGCGTTCGCCGCATCGAAGTTGTCGAAGGCGGCGGTTCGACGCTGTACGGAACCGGCGCGATCGGCGGCATCATCAACATTATCACGGACGGGCGCACGCCGGCAAAGGCCGATCTGCGCGTCGGAAGCTTCGGCGATCGTGAAATCACCGCCGGCGCCGATGGGTTCATGGTTGAGCGTATCGTCTCCAACAACGGCTATGCACTGCCCTCCGGCGGGGCAACGCCGGCCACGCGCGCGAACGCCGATTACGAAGCGACCTCCGTCCATGCCGCATTCGATCGAAAACTCGGCGGCATCGAGGCAGCGCTTCGAGCCGGCCTAACGTCCGATCACATCGGCGCGCCGGGACCCACCGGTTTCTTCTCTTCCTCCAGCCGTGAGGACGACGTGAATGCCAACGCCGATCTCACACTCACGCGGCGCAGAGCGCACTCCACCGCGACGCTCCAACTCGGCGGCACGCGCCAACAGACGGCCTTCGGGTGCGATGCGGTCAACGATCCCAACTGCTATCAGCCCACGGCCTCGGTTAGCACGGAGTCGCGCACCGACTTCGGCGTGCGCAACGTCGTGAGCGGAGCTTCGGAACGGCTCATCTACGGAGTCGATCTCTCGCGCGGCGTCGTACGCAGCGATAGCGGTGGAACGGCAACGCCGGGGATCGCCTTCGCCGCCATCGCGCAGTCCGCGGCGTACGCGCAGGAAAACGTTCAACTCGGCGGCGACTCCTCGGTGTACGCCGGCATTCGCGGCGAGCGCGACGGCGCGCTCGGCGGCGAGTTTTCGCCGTCGGCGGGCGCGCGCATTGCGCTCGGTGCGGGATTGGCGCTCAAAGCCAACTATGCCAGCGCGTTTCGCGCACCGAACGCCGTCGAGCTCTACTTTCCCGGCTACGGTAACCCGGGGCTACGGCCGGAGCGCGCGCGAGTCGGCGATCTCACGCTGGTCGACGACCGCCTCATGGGCGGCGTCTCGTTCGGGTGGTTCACGAATCGCACCAACGATTTAATCGTTCCGGTTGAAGTCGATCCGGTGAACTTCATCTATCAGCCCGAGAACATCGATCGCGCGCTGCTGCAAGGGTTTACGCTGGATGCGCGCACCCGCCCGTACCACGGTGTGGTCACCGGACTCAACGTAACCGACCTCTATAGGGCGCAGGATCTCGTCGCGCAATCGCGCTTGCCCCACGACCCGGTGATCAGCCTCAACCTGCACCTCGATATCAGCGGCGGCCGATCCACGCTCTTGCACGACGCCGGGATCGCGTTGCGTTCGGTCGGCGCGAACGCGACCGTCGATCCCACCCAACCGCTCTTCGATCAAGCGGCGGCGTTTACGAGCGTGGACGCGTTCGCGCGCTTTCGCGCCGGTCGCCACGCACTGCTCTCGCTTCGCGGATACAACCTCGGGAACGAGCGTTACGCGCAGGTGCCCGGTTACCCGATGCCCGGGCGCTCGTTCGCGCTCGAGTTAACGACCAGGTAGGAACGCGAGCCGTATGCTCCTCCGGCTTGCTGGCCTCGCGGCGCTTGCGCTGCTCGCAGCCTGCGGCGGCCTGCTCGTCGGGGGCAGCCCGCTCGCTACGGCCGACGTGATGCAAGCGCTCTTGCATCCGGCTCACGCAAGCGCGGTGACGACGATCGTGTGGCAGCTCCGGATGCCGCGCATCTGCATCGCGATCGTGGTAGGATCCTCGCTCGCGGTGGCCGGGGCGCTCTTGCAAGGGATGCTGCGCAATCCCCTTGCCGACCCCTATCTCACCGGGGTGAGCGCGGGCGCGGCGGCCGCCATCTCCATCGCCATTCTCGCGGGCGTTGCGCCGCCGCTGACACCCGGTATCGGATTCGTCGCGGGCCTCGGTACGGCCATCCTCGTCGCAGCCCTCGCGCGACGCGGCGGCGGCGTCGATCCCAATCGGCTCATCCTCGCCGGCATCTCGCTCTCGGCCCTTTTTTCAGCCGTCGTCGCCCTGGTGCTCACGCGCGCCCAATCGGTCGACTACGTGCAACAGTTTATCGCGTGGTTGGCGGGATCGCTGGCGGGGCGCGGCTGGCACGCGCTCGCGGTCGCGCTCCCGTATGCGACGCTGGGCATGCTCCTCGCGCTCTTTGCGATCCCGGCGCTCAACGCGTTGCGCGTCGGGGACGTCCGCGCGCGTGCCGTCGGGCTCGACGTCGGCCGCTCGCAGTGGCTCATCCTGATCGCATCGTCGCTCCTGGCGGCGAGCAGCGTCGCACTCGCGGGGATCGTCGGCTTCATCGGCTTGATCGTGCCGCATCTCGCGCGCCGCGTCGTCGGCTCGGACGCGCGGGTCCTGTTGCCGGCGTGCGCGTTCTGCGGCGCCGCGCTCTGCCTTGCGGCGGATGCGATCGGGCGAACCATCGTTGCACCGTCCGAGTTGCCGATCGGCGTGCTCCTGGCATTCATCGGCGTCCCCACCTTTCTCTATCTCTATCTGCGCGCCGAGGCACGCACGTGATAGAACTGCGCGATCTCGGCGTCGCCATCGACGGACGGATGCTGCTCCGCGACGTGAACGCGCGCGTCGAGCCCGGAGAGTTCGTCGCCGTTCTCGGCCCGAACGGGGTCGGCAAAACCACGCTGTTGCGCGCGATCGCGGGCGTCCGCCCCCATGCTGCCGGGAGCATCATCGTCGGCGGCGAGGCCGTCGATCGTCTGCGGCCCGCGCAGCGCGCGCGACGCATGGCGTTCGTTACCAGCGACGACGCGCTGACCGACGCACTGACGGTCGTCGACGTAGTCGGCATCGCGCGCTTCGCCCACCATCGCTGGTGGGAATGGTCGAGTACTCCGCAAGACGAGGCCGCGATCGAAGGCGCGTTGCGGGCGGTTCGTATGGAAGCCTACCGGGAGCGCTTGTTTTCGACCCTTTCGAGCGGGGAACGCCAACGGGTGTGGATCGCGATGGGATTGGCCCAGGAGACGCCCGTGTTGATGCTCGACGAACCGACCAGCCATCTCGACGTGCGCGTAGCACACAAGATACTCGCCCTCTTGCGCGAGGTCGCGCGGCGCGGCCACACCGTCTTGTGCGTGTTGCACGATCTCAACGAGGCCGCGGCCTATGCCGACCGCCTGATGCTGCTGGGTTGCGATCGTCTCCTGGCTTTCGATCGCCCAAACGCGGTCCTCGCCGGCGACGCGATTGAAGAAGCCTACGGAATCGAAATGGAACGCGTCCGGCTACCCGACGGCCGGCTCCGGGTTTTCGCTCGCGACGCGATACTCTAACGCGTGAGATGCCGCAACATGCTGCGCACGTCGGTCTGCAGAACCCAGCCGCCCCGGCCGCGGTAGCGCCCGTTGACGATGACGATGCCGATCGCGTCGTCCGGCCGGTCGCTATACTTGGATTCGACGAATCCGGCGACGCAACTGACGATGCGCGCGCGCGTTCCCGCCTCGACGAGCAACGCGTGCGGCAGCAGGGCGCGCGCTTGATCGAAGGACCCCCGCGCGTATGCGCGCATGCGGAAACGCGAATCCCACACGAACACGTCGGGGTCGTCGCTGGTACCGTACAAGACGACCCGCGCTCCGGAGTGGAGCGTGCATTGCGCCGCGGCCGCGCCCTGCATCATCGCTACGCACGCCAGTACGATGGCGAAGGCATACAGCGCCCTACGCATCGCTCACCTGCGGGTCCCGCACGCGAATCGCGAGGATGGCGAGATCGTCTCGCATCGTGTTTCCGCCCAGCTCTTTGACCCGCGCGATCAACTCGTCCGCCAGCGGTTGGGGGTGCATGCTGCCTTGCTCGATCAGCCGGATCGCGCCCTCTTCGTGCAACTGCTCGCCCGAGCGGTCCCGCGCCTCGGTCAGGCCGTCGGTCGCCAGCACCAGCATGTCGCCGTCTTCCAGAAAGAGCGTCTTGGTCTCGAACGGCTCCTCCATAACGCCGAGGACCGGCCCGGTCACCGCAAGTTGTTGCACTCCCGTAGAACGTCGAACGAACGCCGAATCGTGCCCCGCGCTGGCGTATCGCAACTGGAGCGTCTGCGTGTCGAGCACGCCCACGAACATCGAGACGAACAGGTACGGGTTCTCCACGGTCTGGGCGAACGCGGTGTTGAATTCCGCGAGCATCGCACCGGGATCGCGCCGCCGCAACGCGATGCCGCGGATCGTGAACTTGATGAACGCGGTGATGACCGCCGCATCGACGCCCTTACCGCTCACGTCGGCGATCAAGACGAGCGCGAGATTCCCCGAAAGGCGATACACGTCGAAGACGTCTCCGCCGACCGCTAGGTGGCTACTCGCCGAAAGATACGCGCTCCCGACCTCGCAGTTGGGCAACGGGACGTGCTGGCTGCGAAACGCCCGCTGCAAGATTTCGGTCGTCGTGCGCTCTTCTTCCAACTCTTTGCTCACGCGCGAGCCGTACGCGTTGAAGAGGATCGTCATGAGGCCGAACACGAGCAGCCAAAACGCGCGGACGTAGAGCGTTTGATTGATCTGCGTCTGCGTGCTCAGGGCTAGCGCAGCGTTGGTATTTGCGAGGGCCACCCGAATAGCGTCGGCGGTTCGGTTTTCGTAATCGGAAAACGCCTTGTTCTGCTTATCGATCTCCTCCATCGAGCGATCGGGCCGCGCGAGCATCGGCTGCGCGACCTGGGTTCGCCACTGCCGTTGCAACGTGGCATACTGGTCGAGCGTCGTCAGCGCGCCGTTGAGGTGCTCGGCCTCCAAAGCCAAGCGAACGTCCCGTTCCTTGCGGTCGAAGGACGCCACCGCCGCGGCGTACTGTTGCAGATAAAAAAGATCGCGGTTGAGGATGTAACCGCGAACCGAATTCTCTTCGTCGATTTGCAGACGCAGCAGTTCCTCGAGCGTCACCTGCGCCTGCTCGATACGCGACTGGCGGGCGAAGGTTTGCGCGATGCTGGCCCGCGTCTGGAAGGCGCCCTGCACGGCGACCGCGAGGACGATAACGAGAAAGACCGTAAACACTAGTGTTCCGGTAACGCGGGAAAACGGCGACTGCCTCGCCTTCACGAACCCAACAGAGGTCGCACCGCCAACCCTTCCGAACGAGAAACCGTCATGCCTACGCAGATCGATCCGAGTATTTTCAAGTCCTACGACGTCCGTGGAATTTATCCGTCCGAGATCGACGACGAGGTTGCATATCGGATCGGCCGATGCTTCGTCTCGCTGCTGGACGCCAAGAAGGTCGTCGTCGGACGCGACATGCGGCCTAGCGGCGAGAATCTCTTCGAGGCATTCGCCCGGGGTGCGACCGAGGCTGGAGCCGACGTCCTGGACATCGGCAAGGTGTCCACCGACGCGCTCTACTTCGCGGTCGGCAAATACGGCTTCGACGGCGGCGTCATGATCACGGCCTCGCATAACCCCGCGCAATACAACGGGATGAAGTTTACGCGCGCGCGCGCGGAAGCGATTTCGCTCGATACCGGGCTATCGGCCATCCGCGACAACATCCTGGCCGGGCGCCTCCCCGAGCCCGCCGCGGTTCCCGGCCATATCGAGCGGCGGAACGTTCTGGACGCTTTTGCCGAGCACTGTCTCTCGTTCGTCGATCGTTCCGCGATCAAGCCGTTCAAAATAGCGGTCGACGCCGGCAACGGGATGGCCGGCGAGACCGTGCCGTACGTTTTCAAGCATCTTCCGTGTGAAATCGTGCCGCTCTACTTCGAACTCGACGGCAGCTTTCCGAACCATCCCGCAAGCCCGATCGAACCCGAGAACATGGCCGACCTGCAGGCCGCGGTGAAGAAGCACGGCTGCGACGTCGGCGTGGCCTTCGACGGCGACGCCGATCGCATGTTCATCGTCGACGAACGCGGCGCTCTGATCGACGGGAGCACCGTCACGGCACTGGTCGCGATCAATACGCTGAAAAAGTATCCCGGATCGCGCATTCTCTACAACTTGATCTGTAGCCGCAGCGTCCCCGAACAAATCGAACGGGCGGGAGGCGTACCGATCCGTTCGCAAGTCGGCCATTCGATCATCAAAAAAATCATGCGCGAGCGCGACGTGATGTTTGGCGGAGAACACTCCGGACACTTTTACTTCAAAGACAACTGGTACGCCGACTCGGGCATGATCGCTTTTCTTCAATGCCTCGAAGTCTTCGGTGAGGCTAACGCTCCGGTCAGCGACGTGATCCGCCCGATCGACACGCGGTTTCGTTCCGGGGAGATCAATAGCACCGTCCACGACATCCCGGCCAAGCTCGCGCAGTTGCAAGCCCACTACGCGGACGCGCAGATCGATCATCTCGACGGCGTTACCATCGGCTACCCGGATTGGTGGATGAACGTTCGTCCGTCGAATACCGAGCCGCTCTTGCGTCTCAACGTCGAGGGGGATACGCTCGCGTTGATGGAGCGCCACCGCGACGAAGCGTTAGCGTTGATCCGGCAATAGCGACACATCACGGGCGCATTTCCTCCGAATGAGTCGAGTCGATACCGATGCCATGCGGCAGTACGAGCGAACGCGCGACGACCTGGTCGCGCATTTGCTCGCGCTGGAACCGCTCCTCGTCGAGCGCGATTGTAACGACGTTCGGGCGGCACGCAAGCGGCTGCAGAGCGATACGTTCGTCCTAGCGGTCGTGGGAGAGTTTTCCAGCGGAAAATCTTTTCTGCTCAACGCTCTGCTGGGGAAGTTCCGCTACGAGCAGACGAGCGCGGGCCCGCAACTCGCTGGCTTGCTCGCAACCGATATCAATCCATCGACGGCGACGATCACCGAGCTCAATTACGGCAAAGAGACCATCGCAAGCGCGATATATGAAGACGGGCGGAGCGAACGAATTCCTCTCGACCGGCTCAATCGCTTTATCGCCGTCGGGAACGGCGACGTGGGCACGATTCACGACGCGACCAAGGGCGAAGCCGACGCGCCGACGCGCGTCGTGGTTACGACGGATTCCCCGTTCTTGGAACGCGGCTTCGTGGTTGCGGATACCCCCGGCCTCGCCTCGATCAATCCCGCCCATCGCCGCGCCACGCTCCGCTTTCTGCCGACCGCCGACGCGGTGCTCTACCTGATCGATTCGCAACAGCCGTTTACCGAGGGGGATGCCGCATTCTTGGGGATCGTGCGGCAGCACATCGATTCGATCTTCATCGTACAGACCAAGATCGACCTGTGGCAGCAGCCGCAAGCCGACGGCCGCCCCGCTTGGGAGCACGCGTACGAACGCATCGCCAACATGGCGGCCGTTCACGCTCCGGGAACGTACGTCTACGCGCTTTCGGCTCGCGAATACGTGGACGGCGTATTAACCGGCGACGCGGGAGCCGTCGAGGCGAGCCGTTTCCCCATGTTCTTGGCCGCGCTGGACGCTTCGCTCATTCGACGGACCGGGCGCGCGCGGTTGCGCCGCGTCGCATCGCAGGCCGACGCGGCCGTGGCCGATACGCTCGGCGATATCGAGCGCGACCTCGACATGTTGGCATTGGATGCGACCTCCCTGAGCGAACAACGTGCGACGCTCGTGCCGGCGCTGCGAAACGTCGACGAGCGCGCGATCGCCGAGAGCGAACGGATCGTGCACGGCGGGATGCAAGAGCGCGCGCGCATCGACGAACGCGGCCTCGACCTCGCGCAAGAATTGGAACGAGCGCTCGCGCAGGGCTTCGATAGCGCGGATATCGCGCGGCTACGCGATCGCGCCCGGTTGCATATCATCGTCGATCGCATCTTGGCCGCGGTCGTCGCGGAGTTCGCCCGCGATGCCGCGCAAGCCGCGTGCGACGATATCGAGGCTTCCTTGGAACGTATCGCTACGATCGCATCGGTACGCTGGAACGCGAACGACGCCGCCGCGCGCGCGTTCGGCGCGGAGCCGAGCACGAGTCTGTGGAGCGGCAACGTCCGCGCCGCCGTCGCCGCGACCATCGTCCTGGAGGCGATCGGGGGACCCGCCATCGCGCTCGTGCACGACATCGCGAGCCGGTTCGCGACCCGGCAGCCGGGCAGTTACATGAAGCGCGAGCTCCTGGCCGATCTTCGCTCGGAGATTTTTCCACGGTTACGAACGCAGACGCTCGCGTTTGCGGACCGCATCGGCTCGCGGATGCAACGCGTATACGACGATCTCGCGCAGGCACTCGCTCGCGCGGTCGTCGATAAACGCGATATCGAACTCGGATCGATCGATCGCGCGCTGCAAGCCGGCAGGGAGGGGACGCAAGAGGCCGTCCGCGCCGCCTTGCTCGCACGCCGGGCCGAACTCACCGCAGGCCGCGCGCGCGTGGCTGCCACGGTCGAACACTTTATCGAACGCGAGGAAGAAATCGCACCCGCCGATCCGGGCTCCGAAGCGGTGCGCATCGCGCACGCCGACGCGACGGCGTTCGACGCGCAGGTGTACGACGCGGGCCTGCAGCCCTCACGCTGGAGGGTCGCGGTGTTGGGCGCGCTCCGGCGCGGTAAGTCGAGTCTCATCAACGCCGTCGCGGGCAGGGTGGTATTGACCGACGACGTCGCCGGGAGCGTGCGTTTTCCCATCCACGTGCGATACGGACCCACCGAGCAGGCGTTTACGCTGGACGAGCGCGGGCGCTGGAAGGAAATGCCGTTCGCGCACGCGTCCGACGCCGCCGCCTCCGCTCCGGTGTTGATACTGGTTCCGTGGAACCTGCCGCGCGAACTGGTGCTGGTCCACGCGCCCGCATTCGATTCGGGAGACAGCTCCGCGGAAGATATCACGGTCGTTGCCGCCGGCCACGCGAGCGAAGTGCTGTGTCTCTTCTCGCGCCAACTTTCGGATCGCGAACTTGCCGTCTACGAACGCGTGGCCGAATTCGGCAAGCCGATGACGTTCGCGCACACCATCGCCGATAACGAAGCGTCCTCCGAGCGGCGCGGCGTCGTGGAGCTTGCGGCTCAGTACCTGCGCGAACGGAACATCGCGAGCGAGCGTATTTTCGTCGTATCGTCCCTGGAGTACGAACGCGCGGTCGCGGCCGGGCGCGCCCCTGCGGGATGGAACCAGCTCGACGCGCTGCGATCGACCATTGAGGGGCACGCCCAGGCCCATATGGCGCGCCTGGAGCGCCTCGCTCGCTCGGCTGCCGAGCATGCGGCCCTGGCCGCGCCGGCGCCCGAGCCCCCGCCGCAAAAATCCGGTTTTTTCGCGCGGTTCCTGCGCAAGGGGCACTGATCCATGGGCCGTCGAAGCCTTTTATCCGCTCGCTAAGGAGGCCGATTACGTCAACAGGATTCACTCTCGGCCCGGCGTTCATTGCAATCGGCGACGGCTCGTCGATGTACGGGCGCCTCTCCGTTGAAAACGGACGCATCGCGGCAATTCTACCGGCAGACGGGCCATCCGATTACACGCTACCGCCCGGGAGCAGCATCGCTCCCGGCCTGATCGACGTGCACACGAACGGAGCGGGTGAGTTTCTCTTCAATCGCGACCAGGGCAACGCCGTCGCCGTTGCGGCGGCGGAGTACGCGCGCATGGGTGCGACCGGATTCGTGGCCAGCGTGATGACCGCGCCCTTCGAATCGATGCTGCACGCCGCGTCGGATATCGTCGACGCCGCGCACGACCTCGAAGAAGACACGCCCCGCGGCGCGCGCTGCTTAGGCATCCATTTCGAAGGGCCGTTTCTCAATCCGAAATTCCGGCGCGTCCACCGCAGCGATTGGCTCTTACCGGCATCCGCCGAGCGCGCGAAGGAGATGGTCGACGCATGCAAGGGAGCGTGCCTGCTCGTTACGATGGCGCCCGAAGTTGAGGGTGTCGCGCAAGCGCTACGCGTCTTTCTCGAACACGGCGTCGTATGCTCCGCCGGCCACACGTCGGCACGCTATGGCGACGGGATGCTGGCCATCGGCTTGGGCTTTCGTTCGCTAACGCACGCTTTCAACGGGATGCCGCCGCTGGATCACCGCGATCCGTCGATTTTGGCGGCATTCATCCAAGACCGCCGTACGTTGGTGCAGGTGATCGGTGACGGATATCACGTCTCTCCGGTGATGGTCGATATTCTCTATCGCACGCTGGGCGACCGCATCGTCCTCGCGACCGATAACATGCCCCCGGCCGATTCCGGATACCACATCGAGGGCGGCGTCATGCGTTCGGACGACGGAACCATCGCGGGCAGCGCACTACGCATCGATCAAGCGGTGCGCAACTATATGTCGTATGCCGAAATTTCCTTCGCTCAGGCGATCGTTGCGGCCACGCACGCGCCGGCAAAACTGATCAAGCACGAACACGAGATGGGGCGCATCGCTCCGGGCATGCGCGCCGATCTCTCGATCTGGGATGAAGACTACGCAATCGTCGGTACGATGGTCGCGGGCCAAGGCGTCTACGGCATTCACGTGGGGCGTCCAACCGCGGCCTGATTCGTCTGAGGGAGCACTCGATGCAACACGATCGCTTAACCGCACGCAACGTTGCCCTGCTCGAAACGATCTTTGGCGAACGCTTCTTACGCGGATTCGACGTACGTCTCTGGGACGGCACGGTACTACCCAGCCGCGACGTCACTCGTAGATTTACCCTGCTCGTTAATTCGCCCGACGCCCTGCGCACCGCATTTGCGCCACCGGTCGATCTGAACGCGGGCAAAGCCTTCGTCGAAGGGCAGCTCGACGTCGAGGGCGATTTGCCGAGCGCCGTCTCCGCGTTCAATGCCGCCGACGTGGACCGTTCGCTGGCCAGGACGCTCCATGCCGGATACCTGCTCTCGCGGCTACCGCGGGCGGGCAACGGCAACGGGTCGAGCCCCGCGCGCCTGCACGGTGAGAAACACTCGCGCGAGCGCGATCGCGCCGCCATCACCTACCATTACGATCATCCGGTGCAATTCTACGAAAGCTTTTTGGACCGGTCGATGGCCTACTCGTGCGCGTACTACGAATCGCCGGCGATGGATTTGGAAGCGGCCCAACGAGCAAAGCTCGACTACATCGCGCGCAAGTTACGGCTGCGTCGCGGTATGACGCTACTGGACGTTGGTTGCGGATGGGGGGCGCTCGTCATCCATGCCGCCCGCGCCTACGGAGCGAACGTCCTGGGCATCACCCTGAGCCCGCGGCAACGCGACGAAACGCAGCGGCGCATCGAGATGGCGGGTTTGGGTGAAACGGCGCGGGTGGAATTGCGCGACTATCGCGATTTGCAGGGCATGACGTTCGACCGCATCGCGAGCATCGGCATGGTCGAGCACGTGGGGCTGGCCCAATTACCCGCCTATTTCGAAGCGGTACTGCGCGCGCTACGTCCCGGCGGCCTCTTTCTCAACCACGGCATCGCCGAACAGAGCCCCGGACGGCGCGGCGGAAAGGCCCGCGGCTTCGTCGACCGCTACGTGTTTCCGGACGGCGAACTCGTTGCGATCGGAAAGAGCCTGGAGATCGCCGAGCGTTGTGGATTCGAGGTGCGCGACGTCGAGAATCTGCGCGAGCATTACGCCCGCACGCTGCGAGCGTGGGTCGAGAACATCGAGCGCCATCGGGACGCGGCAACCGAGGCTGCCGGCGCGCGCGCCTATCGCACGTGGCGGCTTTACATGGCCGGCAGCGCGGCGAACTTCGCAGCCGGAAACATCGGGCTCTTCCAAGCGCTGCTCGCGCGACCGGACGAGCACGGGCGCGTCGATCTGCCGGCGACGCGCGCGGACCTCTACCCGCCGAGGTAGGCGGCGACGACCGCAGGGTCGTCCAGAAGATTCGACGCTCGATCCTCGCGAGCGATGCGGCCGTTCTCCAGCACGTAACCGCGGCTCGCGATCCCGAGCGCTTGGCGAGCGTTCTGCTCCACCAGCAGTATCGTCGTCCCGCGCGCGTGAATCGTCCGTATCACCGAAAAAATCGTCTGGACGAGCAACGGCGATAGGCCGAGCGAGGGTTCGTCCAAGAGCAACAGGCGCGGAGCGCTCATCAGCGCGCGGCCGATGGCGAGCATTTGCTGCTCTCCGCCCGAGAGCGTTCCGGCGAACTGGTCCAGCCGCTCGTGCAGACGTGGGAATATGGCCAAGACTTCCTCGAATCGTTCGCGTACGATTTTCGCCGACGCGACCGCGTAGGCACCCAACTCGAGATTTTCGCGCACGTTCATCCGCCCGAAGACGCGCCGTCCCTCCGGAACGTGGCCGAGGCCGATGCGGGCGATCTCGTTCGCTGGTCGCCGTGACGTGTCGCTCCCGGCGAAAGCTATCCGCCCGCCGTGCGCGCGGATCAGGCCGCTCACGGCACGCAGTGTGGTGGTCTTTCCGGCGCCGTTCGCACCGAGCAGCGCCACGATCTCACCCTCTTCGACGTGTAACGAGATCCCATGCAGCGCGCGGATGCCGCCGTACCGCACGTCGAGATCGGTGATATCGAGCAGCGCGCTCACGCCGGCGCCTCGACGCCGAGATACGCCTCGATCACGCGCGCGTTCGAACGGATACTCGCCGGATCGCCCTCGGCGATTTTTTCACCGTAGTCGAGCACCGTACTCGTTTCGCAGAGCTGCATGACCAACCCCATATCGTGTTCGATCAAGACCACCGTCACCCCGCGGTCACGGATCGCATGGATCAATTCGACCAGCGAGCCTTTTTCGGTCGGGTTCATGCCGGCGGCAGGCTCGTCGAGCAGCAAGAGCCGCGGATCGCCGGCGAGCGCGCGCGCGATCTCCAAGCGACGCTGCGAACCGTACGAAAGGTTGCGCGCGAACTGCGATCCGACGTCGCGTAAGCCGACGAACGCCAGCAGATCCATCGCTCGTTCGCGAGCCGCGCGTTCTTCGCGTCGCTCGCGCGGAACGTGCAGCAGCGAATCGAAGGCATTGGCCCGCAATCGCCCATGCTCGCCGATCAGGACGTTTTCGACCGCATCGAGATGCCCGAAGAGTCGTAAGTTTTGAAACGTTCGCGCGATCCCGCGCCGCGCAACCCGATAGGTGGGCTGGCCGTCGATGCGACTCCCCTCAAAACGCACCTCGCCGGCATCGGGCCGGTAGACCCCCGTGATCAGGTTGAACACGGTCGATTTCCCGGCGCCGTTCGGGCCGATCACGCCG
>DAHUXY010000122.1 GCA_027315505.1 Vulcanimicrobiota bacterium
AATTTGCATCTCGCTCTTTATCGGAGCGGCGGCGAAATCGGCACAGGTGCCGCTGCATACCTGGCTGCCCGACGCGATGGAAGGCCCGACCCCGGTTTCGGCGCTCATCCACGCCGCAACGATGGTGACCGCCGGCGTCTATCTCATCGCACGGTGCGCGCCGCTCTGGTCGCACGACGGGAACGCACAACTTCTCGTCGGTACGATCGGCGGAGTAACGGCGCTGACCGGCGCGATCCTGGGAATGGTGCAGTGGGATATCAAGCGCATTCTCGCCTACTCTACGATGTCGCAGATCGGCTACATGATTATGGGCGTCGGGGTCGGGGCGTACGAAGCGGGCGTCGCGCATTTCTTCACCCATGCATTCTTCAAGGCGCAGCTCTTCCTCGGCTCGGGCCTGATCATTCATGCGCTCTCCAACGAACAGGACGTTCGACGGATGGGTGGTCTGCGCAAGCGCCTACCCTTTGCGTTTATCGCGATGCTCGTCGGCGTGCTTGCGATCTGCGGCATTCCGGGGCTGAGCGGATCGTTTAGTAAAGATGCCGTCATTCAAGGCGCCTTAAACCACGGACATCCGTGGCTCTATGCCGTTGGGATCCTCACCGCGGGTATGACCGCTTACTACATGTTCCGCATGTTGTTCGTGACGTTCTTCGGCCGCTATCGCGGCGAAATAGATCCATCGGAACTCGGCATTCGCCACCCCGAAGTCGCCGGGACGGCAGCGCACGCCGATGCCGACGGGCACGATAGTCATCACGCGCCTGCGTGGCTGATGAATCTTCCGGTCGCCGTGTTGATCGTCCCGTCGATTTTCGCCGGCTGGTTACTCTACGGCGGTGCGAACTCACCGTGGCACCGATTCTTCGATCCGCAGTTCGGCGTCGCGTCACTCGCGAACGTGCCGATCTCGGAGCTGACGACGACGCTGGTGACGCTGGCGTTCGTCGCGGCGGGTATTCTCGTAGCTTATCTCCGGTATGGAACCGCTGCCGCACGTGAAAGCGCGGTCGAGCGCCTTCGCCGCGAGTCGGTCGGCATGTGGCCGATTTTGGCGAATGCGTTTTACATTGACGTTGCGCTCGACGCGCTCTTCGTCAAAACGAGCGAGTTACTGGGGCGCATCGTCAGTCGCGTTCTCGACCCGCACGTGGTCGATGGAACGGTCCGTGAGGCCGCAATCGTCACGCAAGGCAGCGGCGCGCTCGTGCGCTCGCTGCAGACCGGGTTCGTGCGTGCGTACGCCGTCTTTCTCGCCGTCGGCATCGCCTGCTTTGCTGCATTCTACGCCTTCCACGGAGTTCACTGATGCTGCTCGCACTCGTCCTCCTCCCCATCGTCGCCGGATCGGTGATGTTGTTGCTCCGCGGCGAAGACCGCCGGCTCTATCGCGGCATCGGTGTGGTCGTCGCTCTGGCGACGCTGGTTCTCGCATTTGCGGCGCGTTCGGAGGACTGGAGCGCGCCGTGGCTGCGGGCGCCGTTCGTCGCCAATTTCCATCTCGGCATCGGCGCGTTGGCCTTCTGGCTCATCGTGTTGCTCGCGCTGTGCACGGCCTGCGCGGTGCTCGCCGTCGACAGTGCGCGCCCCCGCGCCCTTGTCGGGCAGCTCTTGCTCTTAGAAGGGACGATGCTCGGCCTCTTTATTTCGCGCGATTTGCTGCTCTTCGCGCTATTCTACGATCTCATGCTCGTGCCGGTCTTTTTCGTCCTTCTCGAACGCGGCGAACACCCGCGCGACGCATGGCGCTATATCATCTATAACTTCGCCGGCGGGCTGTTGCTATTATTTGCAACGGCGGCCTTCGGCGTTCTGCACGGCACGACCGATGTGATCGGCAGTGCCGGGAACGCGATCTCCGGCACCTGGGCCCCATGGATATTCTGGGGTTTCGCCATTGCATTCTTGGTGAAGACACCGGCCTTCCCGCTCCACACGTGGATGCCGAATACCTACGCGAGCCTCCCACCGCCGGTCGCCGCCGTCGTCGGGGCCGTGCAATCGAAGGCCGGTCTCTACGGATTTTTCGTTATCGCTATGACGCTGATGCCGCAGGAGATCGCACGCTATTCCACCGCTCTGATCGTGTTGGGAACGATATCGCTGCTCTACGGCGCGGTCGCGGCATTGGTGCAGAGCGATGCAAAGCGGGTGGTTGCGTACTCCTCGCTCTCGCATCTCGGCCTGATCGTGATCGCCATCGCGACGCAGCAGCCGCTCGCGCTTGCCGGAGCGGCACTCTATATCGTCGCGCACGGGCTTTTTACCGCGGCGCTCTTTATCGGGCTCGGTTACGTCGAGGAGCGCGAGGAGACACGCTCGCTCGCGCGTCTGCGCGGAATCGGCGCGAGCAATCCGCGCCTTGCCGGTGCATTGACGATTGCGGGGCTCGCGATGCTGGGGCTGCCCGGCCTCGCGGGTTTCGTCGGCGAATTAGTGATTATTACCGGGATCGTGCAGAGCGGAAATATCGCGGTGGCGGTCGTCGCCGTCATCTCCGTCGTTCTCGCCTCGGCGTACGTGCTACGGCTCTTCCAGGGAGTAGTGAACGGTCCGGTCGCGCACGATCT
>DAHUXY010000124.1 GCA_027315505.1 Vulcanimicrobiota bacterium
CTGGCCGAGCATACGCACGATGACCACTGCCCCGACGATCGCGATCGCTGCCGCTAACACGGCTCGTAGCATCAACATCGGTTAGGCCTTCGCCTCTGCCGCGAGGCGCTCGTCATGCGTTTTGAGATTGGCCAGGTATTCGTCCATCAGCTCGAGTTCGCCGGCGCTGCGCAGGATCTCTATTTGCTGCTTGCGCCAGTCTTGCTTGTGCGAGTGGAACATCGGGAGTTTGCGGCCGCGGCGATAGAACAGGTAGAACACTAGCCCGAAGATCAGCCACAGCGGGCCGGCAATGCGCCCGATGGGGTGGGTGAACAGGGTGAAGACGAGAATCGATCCGATCCCCAGAAAGCCGAGCACCGCGATGATGGGAAATTCCGCGCGTTCACCGTTGACGCGTACCGGAATGTTGAACGGGATCTTAAATTTGCGCGGGCTCAACGGGTCGTGCAGACGCAGCGCGATCAGGGCGATAAAGACGAACGAGTAGCTGGTCGCGGCGCCGAAGGCGTAGAGATCGGCCAAGAAATCCAGCCCGCTCTCCCCGCGAAAGAGCCGGGCGTAGATCGCGTTGGCGTTTGGATCCAGCGATGGCAGCGCGGCGAAGATCAGCTCGACGACCGCGACGCCGCAGAAAGTCGCGATCGAAATGACCGGGGTGCGGTATTTGGCGTGGACGCGCTGAAAGACCGAGGGCAAGAGGTTGCCGCGCGACATCGCGTAGGCGATGCGCGAGCTGCCGAACACGCCCGAATTTGAAGAGATCAAGAGTAAGATCGCGCCTAAGACCGGTACGTAAAATGCCGCCAGCGCCCCGAAATACGGGATCTGCTGGGCGAGCAACGCCACGGCCTTACCTTGATTATCGGGGTTGTTGGGGAAGATTTCCCAGAACTGCATCGGGTGCCCGTGGGCATCGTAGATGGGGTGCCACGGATGCATGCCCAACGCCAGGTTGGAGTACGCAAGCGCAAAGATCAAAATCGTGAGAATGAGGGCGACCGAGGTGCGCGGGACGACCGATGCCGGGCGCTGCGTTTCTTGAGCGGCTTGCGAGATCGATTCGAGCCCGACGAAAGAGATGATCGCGAGCGATATGCCGAGCATCAATTGATATGGTGAGGGCCAGTGCATCTGCATGTTGTGCATCAACAGTTCCGGCCGGAACGTGAACAGGAAGCCGAAGCAGAGAATGCAGCATTCGCTTACGACGTCGAGCGCCGAGACGAAGCCGTTAAACGCGGTGCTCTCGCGAACGCCCACGATGTTGAGCACGCAGAGGCCCACGATCAGGCCGAGCGTCACGAGGAAATGGACCCAAGGGTGGACGGACGCAACCAAGACCGGCGCCAATTGGCTGCTGTAATCGACGCACGTCCACGCGAAGAGCGTGACGTCGATGGTGAAATCGAGCAGAACGGCCCACCCCGCCATGAATCCGAAAACGTCGCCCAGCCCACGCTGGACGAAGTATTGCCCGCCTCCGGCCACCGGATAGGTGGCGGCGAGTTCGGTGTAGGCCAGCCCGATGCAGACGTATACGATTCCGGCGAAGAGAAATGCAACGTTCGACGCACCGGCCGCGGCGGCGAGCACCAAGCCCAGGCCGACAAAGATGTCGGCCCCTACGTCGGAGTAACCCCACGCGAAGGATCCCCAAGGCGTGACGGAGCGACGCAGCTCCGGCTTGTTATCAGTTGGCATGGGCTTTAAAAAATTATTCCGATCGCGGTGCGTTCTAGGGCATTGATCGTGTATTCGGCATGCGCGTACTGCTCGTGTAGGCCGAAATCGTGAAAAATCCGTAAGGCTTCGTTGAGGCGGTTGACGCCGTCGCGTAGCTCGTTGCGCTCGCGCTGACCGTCGGCCGCTTTTTGCAGCACCATCGTAGCGTATTTGAGTGCGGTCTTGGCGTACTCCACGTCGTTGTTGATCGCGGCGAGTTCGTGCATGGCCGCAAGATAGGCATCGCGCGCTTCTTCATAGTTACGGCGCCGGGTGGCGATCATGCCTTTCAGGACGTTCTCCAGGGCGTCGTTGCGATTGCGCGAGGACGCCAGTGCCCGGTCGAGGGCCTGGCGGAGGGTCGGGTCGGTGGTGGCGCCGCCGGCCGCGGGCGTAAACGTGCGCAGGGGGCGGGGCGGCTCGCTCAAAGGCGCCGGCGTCGTCGGAACCGGGCCGAGCAGCGTCTCGATCTCGACTAAGAACTCGCGAGCGGTCTGGTAGCGCCGTCCGGGGTCTTTTTCGATCGCGCGCATGATCACGCTTTCGAGGACCTCGGGAATATTGCGGTTGATCTCGCGCGGAGAGGTCGGTAGATCGTGGACGTGCGAGTACATCGTCGCGACGATGTCGTCCCGGTCGTTACGGAACGGGAGCGTCCCGGTAAAGATTTCGTACATCAGGATGCCGACCGAGTAGAGATCGCTGCGGACGTCGGCCGGTTTGCTGAGAAATCGCTCGGGCGCCAGGTAGGAGATCGTGCCGACGATCTGCCCCGTGCGCGTCGTTTGCGTCACCTCGCTCGCGCGGCGCGCCAGCCCGAAATCGGTGAGCTTCACGTGGCGCCCCTCGTCGACCGTCATGACGTTGGCCGGCTTGATGTCGCGGTGAATGATTCCCTGGGAGTTCGCATAGTCCAGGGCCTCCAAAATCTCGTACATATAGCCGAGAGCCTGCTTGTAGCCGAGCTCCCCGCCTTCGAGCGCCGAGAGCGTCTTGCCGCGGACGAGCTCCATCACGATATAGGAGATGCCGTGGTCCTCTCCGGCGTCGTAAATGGCGACGATCCGGGGATGGTTGAGGCGTGCCATCGCACGCGCTTCCAACAGCAAGCGTGCATTGGTCTCAT
>DAHUXY010000133.1 GCA_027315505.1 Vulcanimicrobiota bacterium
AGCCACGAAGCCTGCAAATGCGGGAAGTTATCCATATAGAGACGGGAGACGGCCAGGACCCGTAAGTACTCCAAGCCCGTCGATTCCTTGCCGCGCAACGGCGTCTTGAACGGCACGTAGTACCACGGAATAAAGGCGGTGAAGCCGCCGGTCTCATCCTGTAAATCGCGCAACACTTGCATGTGCTCGATCCGCTCTTCATTGGTTTCGATCGAGCCGAACATCATGGTCGCGGTCGTCGGCATGCCCAGCAGCTGCGCCTCGCGCATGACGCCGAGCCATTCGTCCGGCTTCACCTTGCGGGCCGAAATACGCTTGCGAACGCGCTCTACCAGAATCTCCGCCCCCGCGCCCGGCAGCGATTTCATGCCGGCATCTTTGAGGCGCATCAAGATCTCGCGGACCGGCAGATTCTCCACGCGCGAGAGTCCGATCACTTCCGAGACCGAGAGCGAGTGAATATCGACGTTCGGGTATTCGGCGCGCACGCGATTGAAGAGCCGCTCGAACCACGCAACGCCCAACTCCGGGTTCACGCCGCCTTGGATCATGATTTGGGTCGCGCCCTGGTCGGCCGCAAACTTGACCCGCCCGATCACCTCGTCGTGCGACATCGTATAACCTTCGGCATGCTTTTCCGGCCGAAAAAACGCGCAAAACGTGCAGTGTACGTTACAGACGTTGGTGTAGTTGATCGTCGTGTCGATCACGTAGGTGACGACGTCGGTCGGATGCAACTGCATCCGGCGAGCGTGAGCGGCCATCCCAAGATCGTGGAGATCCGCTTCGTTATAGAGACGAACGCCTTCGTCGTAGGAAAGACGGCCGCCGCCGGCGGCTTTGTCGAGCAAATTAACGAGAGACGACACCGATGACCTCCGGAAGTGTTGACGGCACGCGCGCGATCGCGCCGATCGCAAAGAGCTCGCGGCAGTATGCCGCTAGGCCGCTCTGCGCGGCCGAGTGAAACGTGAAATTGAGCTTCCCATAATAGCGCTCGTAAAACCCTTCGGGGCGAGCGAACGTCCGTTGCGCTTCGCGGATGACGTACTCCATATTCGCGCGCGACCACGTATAGGCGTCCGTGAGCGCGTGCATGCAGGCGCGCACCGCTTCGGGATCGCGCTCGTAGGCGTCGCGCCGCGCGGCCCATACGGCGAAGACCGTCTGCTGCGACGTCCATTCGTGCCATAGCCTGCCGAGGTCGTACACGTGCCCGGGCTCAAAACGCAAGAGTGCGTCGATGGCCGTGTCGCCGATCAGCAGCGCCGGACGGCCTCGGTCCGCACATGCAATCGGCTCGGCGTGATCGACGTATTTCGGCCGCGCGCCGTACCGCCGCTCGAGCAGCACGCGTAGGAGATTGCGGCCGCTCTCGGATTCTCGCGTGACCGCGATCTCGACGCCGTCGAGGAGCGCCGGCGGCGTCTGCGATACCAGCACGACCGAAACCACTTCGTCCCGAGCGCCGATGCACAGATCGGGCAAGAGCACGAGCTCCTCCGCGTGCTTCGCCCAAGCGAAGGCGCTGACCGGGCTCAGATCGAGTTCGCCGCCCAACAGCATCGCGTTCAGGCGCGAGGGAACGTCCGCGTGGAGCGTGCCGGGATACGCGATGGCTCCGGCGTCGAAGGCCGCATAGACCGGCAGGTCGTTGGTATAGCGGATCCGTCCGCATCGCAAGCTCACGCGTCACCGCCGGGAGCGAGGCCGCCGGCGTTACGCATGGACCAGCTCGTGCCCGGCGGGCGACCAATCGGCCGGAAACTCGTCGTACGTGGAATTGCGGCGGACCGGCGTGTAGCCGACCGCTTCGATCAAGCGGCGAAACTCGCGGTCGTCGACGTATTGGCCGGATTGCGTGCCGGCGGAATGATAGATCATCTCTTCATCGGTCGATCCGTGTGTGCCGTCCATGTCGTCGGCGCCGAACTCCAATGCCACCTGGCAAATTTTGATGCCTTGGATCATCCAGTACGCTTTGATGTGATCGAAGTTGTCGAGCATCAGCCGTGCGACCGCGAAGGTGCGAATATCGTCCAATCCGCCGGTCCATCCGCAATCGTTGAGCTCGTTGCCGTCGGGATGGAACGCCAGCGGGATAAACGCGTTGAATCCCGGCGAGCGTTCCTGCGAGGCGCGCAAGCGCAACAGGTGGTCGACGCGGTCTTCGAGCGACTCGATATGCCCGTATAGCATGGTCGCGTTACTGGCTACACCCTGGCGGTGGAGCTCTTCGTGAATTTCGAGCCAGTTCTCGCTATTCACCTTATTCGCGCAGATTTTGGCGCGCGTCTCCTCGGCGAAGATTTCGGCGCCGCCGCCGTTCACGTTATCCAGGCCGGCCTCTTTCAGCTGGGCGACGATCTGCGGATAGCTCATCCGATGGCGCTTGGCCATATAGTCGATTTCGGCGGCGGTGAAGAGCGAGAGCTGTACGTGCGGCAGCGCGTCTTTGAATCGCCGCATCAGCGGGAGCCAATAATCCAGCGAGAGTTGTCGCGGGTCGTGTCCGCCCACGATGTGCAGCTGGTTGAAGTTCGTCCCCGTTTCCAGCGCCTTCTCGAAGACTTGGTCCGCGGTCATGCGAAAGACCCGGTCTTTTTCTTTGAACTCGTCGGCCGCGAACGAACAGAACTTGCAATTCGCATAGCAGACGTTCGTCGAGTTGATATATCGGTTGAGGACGTAAAAAACGTTCTTGCCGCTCTTGCGTTCCTTCTGCGCTCGTGCGATGCGGCCGAGGTTATGCAGGTCGGCCGTCCGGTACAGCGCGAGCCCGTCGTCCATGCCGAGCGAAACGCCCGCCTCGACTTTGCGCTCGATCTCGACGAGTGCCGGATCCATCGCGTATCCCACAGTTTCTCTCTTCGCTTTCCTTAAAAGACAACCGCGGTATGCGGTTCCCCTTACTCTACGGCGACGCGGTAAGGGAGCCAAAGACCTTTATCGGCACCGCCGCGACCCCTGCCGATACGAGTGCGAGCGCCAAAAATCCGCCGGCGACCAAATCCGTGACGTAGTGGGCTCCCAGCGCGAGCCGAGACCAATAGATTAACGCGACGACGCCCGCGAGCAGCGCGCTCGCGACGGCACGCCCCGGCAAGCGGCTTTTCGCGACGAACACCGACCACAGCCCGTAAAAGCCCAGCGAGATGGCCGCATGGGAGCTTGGGAACGAGAACGAGGTCTCGCGATGGATCACCCAGTCTAAACGGCGCGGGCGCGCATAGAGATGTTGCAAGAGATCGGTGCCGCGCCAACAGAGCAGCAGCAGGATCAGGCTAAAGGCCACGCGCGCGCGCCATTCCGGGAAGCGCCACGCAACGGCGAGCAGCGCGATGCCGAGCGGAGCCAGCACGTAGGGATAGCAGAGCTGCGTCACGGCCCAGGCCGCTTCCGCGCCGTGCCCGACGATCGCCCGTTCGAAGGCTACCAGCCATAGCGGTTCACCGTAAGCGGTGACGTACGATCCGAGGCTCAGCACCAGCGAGAACGACCCGAGCGCGATCGCTGCCGCAGCGAGCCGCTGGTTACGAGGCGTCGTCGAAGAGGGACTGCTGCTCATCCCCATCCTTCCCCAATCGCGGCGCGATGATCTCGAGCTCCGAGAGACCGATGATGATTTTACGCGGCTTGGTGCCTTCGTGAGGCCCGACGACCTTGAAGTCCTCCAATTGCTTCATCACGCGCACCGCGCGGGGGTGGCCGATCGAGAATTGGGATTGCAGCGCGGCCGTCGATGCGTAATTGCTCTCGATGATGAACTTCGCCGCTTCGTAGCACAGCGGATCGGCATCTTTACGGCCCTTTTCGTCATCGTCGCTCACCGGCACGACCTCGACGTCGAGCAGGTTCTCGGGCCGGGCCTGGCTCGCCCAGAACTCTACGAGGCGATTGACCTCGCTCCCGGTGATGAGCGCGCCTTGCGAACGAACGGGTTTGGGAGCGTCGATCGGGAGGTAGAGCATGTCGCCGCGGCCGAGCAGTCGCTCCGCTCCGGCCATATCCAAAATCGTGCGCGAATCCACCTGCGAACTCACGGCGAAGGCGATCCGCGATGGAATGTTCGCTTTGATCAACCCGGTGATAACGTCGACCGACGGGCGCTGCGTCGCAACGATGAGATGGATGCCGGTCGCGCGCGCGAGTTGCGCGAGCCGCATGATCGTGGTCTCCACCTTCGCCGGAGCCACCAACATCAAGTCCGCGAGTTCGTCGATGACGATCACGACGTACGGCAATTTCTCGTTGGGGAATTTCGCGTTGTACTCTTCGATCTTACGCACGCCGGCCTTGGCAAAGCGTTCGTAACGCGAATCCATCTCCTTGGTCATCTCGAAGAGCGCGCCGGCCGCCATCCGCGGATCGGTGATGACGTCCTTGATCAGATGCGGAATGCCGTTGTAGACGGTGAGCTCGACCCGCTTCGGATCGATCATGAGCATCTGCACTTGGTCGGGCGTCGCGCTCACGAGCAACGAGGCGATAATCGTGTTCAGACACACCGATTTGCCGGAGCCGGTCGCGCCGGCGACGAGTAAATGCGGCATCTTGCCGAGATCGCCGAACACGGGGCGCCCCGTAATATCCTTGCCTAACGCCATCCACAGCGGCGGAACGACGCCGCGGTTGGGCAGCGCCTCGAGAATTTCGCGGATTGCGACGACCGAGACCGTGGTGTTGGGGACCTCGATCCCAACGGCGGACTTACCGGGGATCGGGGCCTCGATCCGCACGCTGGTGGCGGCAAGTGCCAGCGCGAGATCGTCGGCCAGCGACGCGATCTTGGAAATCTTGACGCCGCGCTCGGGTTTGAGTTCGTAGCGCGTGATCGAGGGCCCGCGTTCGATGTGCGCGACCCGCGCGCCCACGCCGAAGCTCGCGAGCGTGTCTTCGAGGACGTGCGCACGATTGGAGTCGTCGACGACCTGCGCCTGGGGCGGGTCGAAAAGCGCGAGGTCCGGCAGCCGGTAGACCCGCTCGTGCTGCGCGGGCTCGTAGTCGCCGCTAACGATCGGCGGCCGCGCAGGCGGGGCGGTCACGGCCGGAACGGCCACCGGCGGGCGAACCGCCGAAGTCGCGACGACCGGTTCGCCGTCAAAGTCCTCATCGTCGAGTTCGTCGTCCGAGCCGGCCTCGGGTCCATCCTGAACGTCGAATACCGGGGGCTTGGTTTTCTTGGGCTGCGGCTTAGGAAGGGCGAACGCGTCGCGGAGCGACGCATGCCCTCCGGGCATGGCGATCGTGAACTTGGGGAGCTTGGGCATCGCGGGCGGCGCGACGCGGCCGATCTGCAGCAAAACCCAGCCGATCGCCTTCTTCAAGCTGGCGTTCGTGAGATAAAGGGTGAGGCTGAGGGCGGCCACGGCCAGCACGACCCAGCCCCCACTCGGGCCGACGAGCGAGGAGAGGGCCCACCAGATCTCCCCGCCCACCACGCCGCCGCGCACCCCGCCGGCCGCCGCCAACCCCGCTTCGAGCATGAGAAAATACGCAAGCGCGGCGCTACCGAGCCCCACGATCATCTTGGGAACGTTGATTTCGAGGAAGACGATCGTCCCAAAGAGTGCCACCAGCACCGGGAAAAGCGGAGCTCCCCCTCCAAACAAGTGGCGCAACGCCCACGCCGTCGCGTGGCCGACGTTGCCCGCATGCTGCGGCACCGCTAGAGCGATACCGAGGAGAACCGCTAGTCCGATCGCGGTAATGCCGACGATCTCAAGGTTAATCTTCTTCGCATTGCCCTTACGGCGCACGCGTGCCATGAGAGATACCGTTTCGTCGTTACACTAGGAGTTCATTTGACCACGCCGACCATCGTCGTTCTCGACGGCGACCAAACCGGACAAGAGTTGCTGGCGCAATCGCTGCGCGTGCTCGATAAGTCGGTCATCGACATCGATCTGGCTTTCGAAACTTACGACCTTTCGCTTGAAAACCGGCGCGCGACGCAGAACCAAGTGGTTCACGACGCCGCGGCCGCGATGAAGATCCATCGGCTCGGCCTTAAGGCCGCAACGATCACGCCCGAGCAGAAAGGCGACGTCGGATCTCCCAACGCCATCCTTCGCCGGGAGATCGAAGGCAAAGTAATCGTGCGCACGGGCCGCAAGTTGCCTCGCGTGCGCCCGGTCGCCGGCATCCACGCACCGATCTCGGTCGTGCGCATGGCGGTTGGAGACGCCTACGGCGCCAAGGAGTGGCGCGAGGGCGAGGGCATGGACGAGGTCGCCTACCGCACCGAGGCCATCACGCGCAGCGTCTGCCGTTACGTCTCCGAGTATGCGTTCGTGCATGCGACGAAAATGGGCGCGACGGTGTTCGGCGGCCCGAAGTACACCGTGAGCCCGGTATACGAAGGCATGCTAAAAGAAGAGATGGATGCCGCCGCGGCGCGATACCCGCAGGTTCCCTACGATCCCCAACTCATCGACGCGACCTACGCGCTGCTGCTCTCGAACGCGGGCGATAACCCCTTGGTTATTCCGTCGCTCAATCGCGACGGCGACTGCCTCTCGGATCTTGTCATGCAACTCTTCGGCTCCATCGCGGGCGCCGAATCGATCCTGCTGGCGTTCGACGAATCGCTCCAGCCCTCGGTCGTGATGGCCGAAGCTCCGCACGGAACGGCGCCGCGCTTGTTTGGCAAGAACGTGGCGAACCCGCTGGCGATGATCCTGGCGGCGGGCGCGTTGATCGGATACGTGCAGGACAAGCGTGCCGCCAACGCCTCACGGGCGATCTACGAAGCGGCCCTGGAGGCCGTCCACGGGGGCGTCGCGACCGCCGATCTCGGCGGACATGCCTCCACGACCGAATTCACCGATGCGGTCATCGACGGCGTCAAGCGCAAACTCGACGTCTGGTCCACGCTTTAGACGAAAGTAAGGAGGCGGGCGGGGCGGGGCGAACCATGGCGTAGCGATGTTATGGTCCTCCCGCCGCGTGGCCTCGACCACGCGGTCGAATCAGCGGCAAACCTACCGCCAATCGATCGAGCTCCCTATTGCGGTGAGCGTCGATGGATTGCCCGCGCCCGTCTACGCAACCCTCGTAAACATCTCGGAGACCGGTTGCCGCGTCCGTTCGCTCATCCTGATCGATCGCCATCGCACGGTGGAATTTCAGCTCCGCCGCCAAGGGCCGGCGCCGCTGATCTTGCGCGGAGCCGTCATGAGCCGTGCCACGCCCTCGGGCGGGGGCGGCGGCTATGAGTACGGCATCAGCTTCAACGGCATGCCGCAAAGCGAGCGCAACGCGCTTTCGCAAGAGATCCTCGAAATGCAGCGCCGCGAAGCGGCGGCGCGAGCGCAGCGCAACGCCGAGGTAAAGCAGGCCGTCGTGCCCAACGCCCAGCGCCGGCGTAGCGTCCGCACGACGTTCTCGTTCCCCGTGCGCTACCGGTTCGGCAAGACGTCGTCGCCGGCGGAGGCGAGCGATATCAGCACCGGCGGCTTGCGGCTGATGTGCCAGGACGACGTGCCGCTGGGAACCGAGGTGGAGATCCGGTTTAGGCTACCCGCCGCGGTACTCGACATCTTCCCGCCCTCGCAGGAGCGAACCGAAATAACTCCGTTCGGCCCCCGCACCATTCGCCTGCCGGATAACCGGCGCCCATTTGCCGAGATGCTGCTGCGCGGACGAGTGGTCTCGCGATTCGCACCGTGGCGCGGCCGCGAAGTCTACGGCGTGCAATTCACCGATATCGACGGCTACCATCGCGAAGAGATCGCGCGCTTCACCCACGCGGTTCAACTACAGAAACTGCGCAACCAGTAGCGTTACGCCGCGATCAAGGCCACGCCGACGAGCGCCAAGCCTACGCCGAGCTTTTGGATAAAACGCAACCGTTCTTTGAGCATCACGCGCGCCAGTATCACCGTACTTGCGGGATAGAGCGACGTAAGGACGGCGGCTATGGCGAGTTGACCGTTATATGTGGCGAGCAGATAGAGGGCGTTAGCGGTCATATCCATCGCGCCGCAAAGAAGAATCAACGGCAGCGTGCCGCCGCGAGGCCGCAGCCCGGTCTTCGTCGCCGCCGC
>DAHUXY010000167.1 GCA_027315505.1 Vulcanimicrobiota bacterium
TCGCACGGCCTTTATCGCGATGTCGATCGCCGCGCTGCTCGTCGGAGGGGTCGCGATCGTGATTTCGTCGCTTCTCGCGCGCCGCGCCCTGGCGCCCTTAGATGCTATGAGCGTTCTTGCCGCAGAAATTGAAGGGCACGATCTTTCGATGCGCATCGGCACGCACGGGAACGATGAGTTGGGGCGATTGGGCGCGGCGTTCGACCGGATGCTGGATCGGCTCGAGGATGCGTTTTCACGCCAGAGGCGCTTTACCGCCGATGCGTCGCACGAGCTTCGGGCTCCGCTTGCGGTAATGCGAGCCGAGGCCGACCTGGCGTTGCGCGCGCGCCGCACCGGCGACGAATATCGCAGCGCGCTCGAAACGATCGCAAGCGAGATCGACCGGCTCGACGAATTGGTCTCCGAATTGCTCGCCACCGCGCGCGCGGATGCGGATGGTCTCGTCCTGGAACCGGTGGACTTGGGAACGCTCGTGCGAGCGGTGGCCGGGCGCTTCGAGGCGCGCCGCGCCTCACGCGGCATCGCGGTCGGAATCGACGCTCGCGAGGCGTGGATCGAAGGCGACCCTCAGTCAATCGAGCGCGCCATCGCCGCGGTAATGCACAACGCGATCGAGATTGCCGAAGCACGTATCGAGATCGTGACGGAGGAGCGCGGGGCGGAAGCGATCGTTCGGATTCGCGACGACGGCCCCGGGTTCTCGTCCGAAGCGCTCGAACACGCGCTCGAACGGTTCTGGCGCGGCGACTCCGCGCGGCGTAGAGGCGGCAGCGGCCTTGGCCTGGCGATCGCCGACGCGATCGCGCGAGCGCATCGCGGCTCGCTTACCATTGCGAACCTGCCGGATGGCGGAGCCGAGGTGGTTGTTCGATTTCATAGGGAGTTCATTTCTCCGTCATCTTAGCGGCGCAGAATAGCGCCGTGAGGGAATCCTGAAGCTCGAGAGTTTTGCGCTCCTGCACGAGCGAAGCATCGCTTTTTTGGTGGCGGTGCTCACCGTGCTTGGAGCTTACGCGTACACCGTCGTGCCGGCGTCGATTTTTCCGACCATGTCGTTCGCTCGCATCGACGTGGTCGCCGACGCGGGTAATCTGCCGCCCGACCGCGTGCGGATCGCGGTTACGGTGCCGCTGGAGCGCGCGTTCGACGGCCTTCCGTCGGTGACGCGCGTCCGCGCCACGTCCGCGCAGGGCAGCGCGGAATTGGTGGTGGAGTTCGACCCGGCAACCGACGTGCAGGCCGATCTGCAGCGCGTCTTTCAAGGCATATCGAGCGTTCGCTCATCGCTGCCGGCGGGAACGAACGTCGATGCGACGATCATCAACCCGAACAGCGAACCGGTGCTTTCGTACGCATTCGTCTCCAAGGGTCTCTCGCAGACAGTGGTGCACGAATTGCTGCGTTTGAATCTGGTTCCGCAGTTCTACGGCGTTCCGGGGCTCGCGCGCATGCTGGTCGTCGGCGGCGCCGACCGCGAATATCGGGTCGATCTCGACCCCGGCTCTCTGGCGGCCAACGGCTTGACCGCCGCGGACGTTTCCCGCGCGCTGGCCGACGCGAATGCGGTCGTCTCGCCCGGCGTGGCCAATATGTACGCGCAGCGAAACGTCCTCGTCGTCGATTCGCAGCTGACCGGTGCGCGCCGGCTCGGAGAGGTGATCGTCACGGGCGCGCAGGGTCGCGGGGGCGTGCCGTTGCGAACGCTCGGCACGATTGCGCTAGGCGTCGGGCCGGAGCTCCTCCAAGTCTCGTACGATGCGCGCCACGCCGTGATCATGAATTTCTATGCGTTGCCGGGTGCGGACGCCGTCAAAATGGCCGACGGCATCGAGGCGCGGATGGCCGAACTCGCGCCGCATCTCCCCGCCGGTATCGCCGTCCACAAGTTCTGGGACCAAACGCTGCTGGTGCGCGATTCGCAGGCGAGCCTGCGCGATGCGATCGTGATCGGCGCTCTGCTGGCGATCGGCGTGATCCTCGCGTTTCTGCGGAACCTTCGCATGACGCTGATCGCGGCGTTCGTGATTCCGATCGCCATCGCCATCGTGATCTTCGTCATCGGCCAACTCGGGCAGACCCTCAATCTCATGAGCGTCGGCGGCCTCGCGGTTGCGGTGGGATTGATCATCGACGATGCGATCGTCGTGATCGAGAACATCGCGCGCCACCGCGCCGAACACCCGCGGGTAGCCCGGCGAGAGACGATCGCGAGCGCGATGCGCGAATTGATCGCGCCGATGACGGCATCGACGTTGACGACCGTGGTGGTCTTCTTGCCGCTGGGCTTGCTCTCGGGCGTCAGCGGATTTTTCTTTCGCGCTTTGGCGGTGACGCTCGGAGCCTCACTGGTGGTCTCGCTCCTGTTGGCGATTTTCGTCACGCCGATCATCGCGGAGAAATTCGTGCGTCCCGTCGCGGAAGAAACCGGGAGCGAGGGCCTCATCGGGAAGCTTTTGGGGCGCTACGAACCATTGCTGCGGTGGGCGCTTTCGCATCGGAAGAGCGTGTACGTCGCGTCGGGGATCGTCTTGGCGGTAACGGCGGCTCTGCTGCTGCGATTGCCCAGCGACTTTCTCCCGTCGCTGGATGAAGGACAGTTCGAAATCGGCTACACGATGCCGGTGGGGACGACGGTGCGGGCCAGCGACGCGGCTGCAACCGAGCTCGAGCGCATCGCCATGCAAGACCCGGCGGTGGCGCAAGTCGGCCGCCTGACCGGTATCGATTCCAACGGATTCTCCCCGATGCCGGTGCGAAAAGGGATCATTCGCTTGCAACTCAAGCCGCTCGGCGAGCGTGCGGGTTACGATGTCGTCAGCAGCCGCATGCGAGAACGCATGCAGAGCGCGGTGCCGGCGGCATCGCTCGATTTCCATCAGATCCTCGAAGATATGATCAACGATATGTCGGGTGCGCCGGCGCCGATCCAGATCACGCTGCACGGCACGAGCCAACACGAGTTGGTGACGCTGGCCACCGGGCTCGCGAAGCGTTTGGGCAAGCTCGACGGAATCGCCGACGTGTTCTCCGGCATCAACTACGACGACCCGACCGTGCGGGTGAGCCCGATCGGCGCGCGATTGGCGGCGTTGGGACTCTCCTCGAACGACGTCGCCGACGCGTTGGGCGCGACGGCGCAGGGCAACGTTGCGACGAACCTCGCCGAGCCGGCGATGCTCGTGCCCGTTCGCGTCCTGGTCGCCCAGCCTCCGGCCGCTCTCCCGGGTTCGCGCTTGCTCTCAACCGCAAGCGGGCTGATCCCGCTCTCGAGCGTGGCGCGGGTGCGCCCGGGAGCGCTCTCGAGCGACATCACGGAAGAAAACGGTGCGCGGGTGGTGTACGTGAGCGCGAATTACAGCGGTAAAAGTCTCTCGAGCGTCGTCGGCGAAATTCGCGGCGCGCTGGCGAAGACGAGTTTCCCGGCCGGCTATACGTGGTCGATCGGCGGAGCGTACCGCGCGCAACAGCAATCGTTTCGCGAGTTCGGCACGGTGATCGCGATTGCGATCGCGCTGGTATTCTTTGTGATGGTGGCGACGTTCCGTTCGTACCGCTTGCCGCTCGTGATCCTGACCGCGATTCCGCTCGCGCTCATCGGCGTGGCCCTCGGGCTCTCGCTCACGCACACGCCGTTCAACGTCTCGTCGTTCATGGGCCTCTTGCTCTTGGTCGGGCTCATCGTCAAGAACGGCATTCTCCTGATCGACGTCGCGAATCGCCGGCGCGCCGCGGGCGCGAGCGTCGACGATGCGCTCGTCGCTGCCGGACGCATGCGGCTGCGACCGATCGTGATGACGACCTTCGCCGCGATCGGCGGGTTGCTGCCGCTCGCGCTAGGAATCGGCTCGGGCTCCGAGATGGAGAAGCCGCTGGCGATCGCGGTTATCGGAGGGCTCTCCACCGCGACCGTCTTTACGTTAATCGCGATCCCCGTGCTGTACGCCGGATTCGCGGGGAAGGATCGCCTCGCGTGATGCACCTGTTGGCGGCTGCCGTCCTCACGATGGCCGACGTGGAACGCGCCGCGGTTGCCAATGCGCCGGCCGTTATCGCCGCGCGCGAACGCGTTCGCGAGCAGCGCGCGGTCGCCGCGTTAACCGGGGCGTCGCGAATGCCGCATGCCTTCGCGAATTACGTACAAGCGCCGCAAGGCGGAGCGATCGGAACGATCACTCAGCGGCTCACAACCGTCGGCGGCCAATTCGCGCTGGGCGATTTCGCCGGTACTTCGGCGGCGCTGGCACAAGCGCGCTCGAACGTGCAACTCGCGCGGGCGCAGGAAATCGGCGCGCGCGAGGCCGAGCGCATGCGCGCCATCGGCCTGTTCTTCGACGCGATCCGGACGACGGAGATCGAGCGTTTGCGCGAGAGGATCGTCGCGGCCGCACAGGCCGATCGACGCGCGGCGCGCCTGCGTTACGCTGCCGGCGCAGCGCCGCGGCTGGACATCGTTCGCGCCGATGTCGCGCTCGCGAACGCGCAGGCCGGGCTCGCTCGAGCCCGGGCCGATCGCGACAACGCGCTGGGCGCACTCCGGCTTGAGACCGGCACGCCGGGCCCCGCTCTCGTTCTCCCCTCGCTCGCAAGCGCCGGCATCGGCGAACCGCCGGCGATCGCGCCCGCGACCGCGGTCGGCATCGGGCTGCGATTGCGCCCGGAGGTGCTTGCCGCGCGAGCCGGTGTCGCCGCGGAAGAGGCGGCGGTCGTGGCCGCGGAACGGGCGCGGCTGCCCGGCTTTACCGCGCAACTGGGATACACGGCGGGCGTGGACGGCGGCCTCAACGTCAAAGGCCCTAGCGCCAATCTCTCGCTGGACGTCCCGCTCTCCGGCGCCGGCGCCGACCGCGTTGCGGCCGAGCGGGCGCGCTTGGCGCAGGCCCGCGCGCGTTTAACGGGCGCGCAGCAGCTCGTTCAGGGTGAAATCGAGGCGGCGATCCGTTCCTCCGCGGCGGATCGCGAAGCACTCGTGGCGGCGGCACGCGCGCGCGACGAAGCGGCGGCCGAGGTAACCGCGACCGCGACCGGATATCGCAACGGCGCATCGTCGAGCCTGGATCTGCAAAACGCCCGCAGCACCTACGCGCAGGCCGCGATCGATGCGGCCACGGCGGCCGCGACGCTCGATCGCGCCGTCGCGACGCTGCATCTGGTCATGGGAGAGAATCGTTGACACATCGCCGCAGAACGCTTGCCGTCGCCATAACCGGCATCGTGGCCGTTGCCGCGGCGTGGTGGGTCCTGACGCACCGCGCGGAAACGCCGGCCCCAGCCCTCGCCTCACCGGCGGTGGAGAGAGCGGTCGCGCGCACCGGTAGCATCGCCGTTACGGTTCCCGCCGTCGGGCGTCTGGGCGCGAGCGGCGGGGCGCAGACCAAACTTGCCTTCACGAACGCGGGCCACATCGCCGCGATCGACGTGCAACTCGGCCAGCGCGTGGTCGCCGGCGAGACCGTGGCGCGCCTGGACACCACCGGTTTCGCGCTTGCCGCGCATCAGGCGCAGGCGCAGGCGCTTGCCGCGAACGCGCAGGCGCGCGCGGCGGCGGTGGATCGCACGTCGACGCGCCTGGCCGTAGATCGCAGCGCGCTCGCGCGTGCGAGCCGCCTGTATCGAGCCGGGGTCAGCGCGCGTAAAGACGTCGAAGCCGCGCGAGCGCAACTGGCGGCCGACGAGGCCGCCGCGCAGACCGATGCCGCAAATCGCGAAGCGGCGCAGGCGCAAGCGGCCGGCGCCGCCGCGCAGGCCGCGAGCGCGGAGCGCGATCTTTCCAACACCGCGCTGCGGGCGCCGGCGTCCGGCGTGGTGACCGCGCTCTATCACAATCCCGGCGAATACGTGGATCCCGGGGTTGCCGTCCTTGCGATCGCTCCGCCGGCGGGCGGAAGCGTCGTGCTGGAAGTCGCCGGTGCGGATGCTCTGCGCATCGCGCGCGGTGATATCGTGCATTTGCACGTTTCGGGCGCGGCTGAGACGCTCGACGGCCGCGTCGCCGGCGTCGCGGGTGCCGTCGACACGGCCACCCAGTCGGCGCAGGTTTCGGTGGCGGCCGCAATTCCCGCGGCTCTCGCCGGGAGCGCCGTCGATGCGTCGATCGTGGTCGCGCACGACCGCGGCGTTTTGATTCCCCGCGAGGCGATCGTCGCCGATCCCGCGACCGGCGCGACGCTGGTCTTCGCCTTGGAAAAAAACGGCGGTACGACGGCGTTCGTCCAACGCGCGATTCACGTCGTCTTTCAAAACGATGCGAGCGCCGAGGTGACCGGGCTCGCGCCCGGTACCGCTATCGCCGCCAAAGGGGCGTTCGAATTGCTGGCTCCCGCGGGTGGCGGTTAGCCCGGGCTACGAGCTGCGCGGGATCGCGATCGATTCGGAGAAGCGCGCTCGGACGGCATCTTCGATGCGATCCGGCGATGCGGAGGTCGCAATCACGAACACGCTCTCGCCGTGCCACTTCACCGAGTCCATCTCCTGAATGAGCGAACCGATCAATTTCAGCGTTGCCGTGCTGCCGATTTGCACGTCGCTGCGCGCGGCGAGCATGTCGAGATCGGCGAGCAACAGAATCGACGGCGCGCTTTTACGCGCGCGCTCGAAGGATTTTAGCATGAATTCATCCGGCTCGGGCTCGACCAGCGTAAGGCCGCTCTCGTATGCAACGGCGCGCGCGATGCGCGCGGTATCGTCCACATCGGGCCCCCAGAGGAGCACGCCGCGCGGCACGTCCACGCCCTGCTGCGCGAGTATTTTGGCGTTGGAGAACATCTTCGCGACGGCGTGTATGCGATCGAACACCGAGGGCGGAAGCCCAAAATCTTCGAGGCCGGGTTCGTCGCCGCGTTCTTTGCGTTCGCGCAACCGCGCGACGATCGTGAGGATCGCCTCGGTACTCAACGTCTGGGGGCCGAGTTCGCGGGCTTGTGAAACGACGTCCTCAAGATCGCCGGGCGTCAGCCCGGCGGTCGCGTCCACGAGCGCATCGTCGATGGGGAGATCGACGGCCGCGCGCCCCGCGGCCGCGTCGAAGATCGCACGGCGCTCCGCCGCGTCGGGTAGCGGCACCTCGAGGACGAGGCCAAAACGCGCGAGGATCTGCTCGTCGTGAGCGTTCCGCCCGTCGGCGGTCGCTACCAGCCAGACGTTCTCGGCATCTCTGACGCCGCTCCACTCCGAAAGCAAGAGCTTGAGCGAGGCTCGCTCGCAGCCCTGTGCGGCCAGGATCGTGCGGGTGCTGCGCGATTCATCGAAGACGCGGCGTATTCGCTCGAGACCGCCGTCGATGTCGGCCGGAGCGATGCGCATTAATCGCGCGCCGGCGACCTTGGCCATCACGTCGAGGAGACGCGTTTTGCCGGCACCCGGCGGCCCATAGAGCAGGAGCGAACGAGTGGACGCGAGGGCGCCCATGCGGAAGAGCTGGACGCTCATATCGACCGACTCGCGGAGCTCTTGCGGAAGCGGCATCTGCTCGATCAGGTAACGGTTGCTGCGATATTCGTCCAACTCGCGTTCCAACTCGCGCGCGCGTTCTTGCGCGGCTTCCATCTGTGTGAAACGCAAGACCGCTCCGCGAAAGGTCTTGGCATGCAGGCTTACGAGCCCCAGGCGCAGTTCGAGTGCCCTTTGGAGAAAACTCCCGTACGCGCCTACGAACCGGTTGCCGAGATCGGCAAAGACGTGCGCCGGCGTTTTGCCGGGCATGCGCGAGAGCATTACCGGCGACCCGTAGGTATCGATCACTTCGAAAAAACTCTCGTTGAGCGCTTCGTCGGTCCGCAAGGCCGCGATCTGCCACGAGCGCGGCGAAAGCTTGCCCTCCGCGCTGGGGCCATCGAAGCCGACGAGCGGATGTTCGAGCGAGGCGTCCGAGCGGGAGAAGGCGACGAGGCGGAGGTCCTTTCCGTCGTCGCCCAGCGATTTTTGCGCGGCCTTGACCGCCGCGACGCTCTGATTGCGGCCGACGACGAAGTCGACCGACGCGAAGACGGCGTAGATGACGACCGACAACCCTATGCCGGCAAAATTCGATGCGAGCGCTTCGGCCACCGCAAGCCCGATCAGCGCGGCAAAAATGACGATACGCAGGCCGCCGTAGAGCCGCAAAGCCAGGGCTCCGGAGAAGTTCTTGCGGTCGGTCGCGGCGAGCTGGCGTTCGTAAACGTCGTGCCAGATCGTCGTGCCCGCGGCCGCGAGCGCGAGGTGGGTCTGCTTGAGATGCTCCGCGTCGGTCGCCACCACGCGTTGCAGCGAGTCGCGTTCGTCGCAGACTTTCGAAAGCGCTTCGGCGAGCGGCTCCTTGTTGATAATCAGCGTATCCATCGCCGTTACCGGTCGATCGTCCATGACCAAACCCCGTCCGTTCTGTAGCTAGAGCGGGAGCATTTCCCTGACGTGAAAGATATGGAAGAAGAGGATCGTCGATCCCAGCGCGAGGAGCGAGCCGGCGATCACCTGCATCAGCGTGTGCGCCTTAAGGTATACGCGGGCCCAGCAGACCATCGGCACGAGAATGAGAAACGGCAGCGTCTGTTGCCCGTAGAGCAGCGTAAGCGCGACCAGCGGGGCGGTGATTCCGAGCGCGTGCGTGCTGATCTTCCAGTAACGCGTGATGTACTGGACGATCAACGTCGAGAGCGTGTATGCGGCCATCGAGGCGATCATCAAAATCGGCGAGCGCAGCATCCACAGCACCAGCGTGCCGAGCAAATAGAACACCACGAAGGCGCCCAGCACCGCTTCCCGCTCGTGCCGCACCGACATGTCCAGATCGGAGATGCGGTCGGTTCCGTAGAGCCAGAAAACGTAGAGCATCGGGCCGAGCGAGGTGAAGAAGGTCGAGACGAAGAGCAGGAACCAAAAATCGAGCGTGCCCCGGGCGCTTGTATGGGCCAGAATGACAAAAAGCGCAAGCGCCGTTAGAAACGGGTTGAAGATCGTCGAGAGAATCCGAGCCAGGTCGCGCCAGACGCGACGCCCTTTGATCGCGACGACCGGGGTGGTGGGTTCCAGCACGAATCCTACTAACGTAGGCAAACCCCAGAGTCCTGCCCTGCGTTACCCCGCGGGGTGGTTTTTCGGACCCCGTCGTCGAACCAGGGAGGTTCCATGGTCATCGAACGCATTCAGACGCCCGCCGACGTCAAGGCGCTGCCCCGGGCCGATCTCGACGAACTCGCGCGAGAGATCCGCGACATGCTGGTAGTTACGTGCTCGCGTAACGGCGGGCACTTGGCGCCCAACCTCGGGGTGGTCGAATTGACGATCGCGCTGCATCGCGTTCTCAATCTTCCGGCCGACAGGCTTCTGTGGGACGTCAGCCATCAGACGTACGTCCACAAATTGCTGACGGGCCGCCGCGACCGGTTCCACACGCTGCGCGCCGGCGGAGGCATCTCCGGCTTCGCGATGCGTAGCGAATCCGAGTACGACGCCTTCGGCGCGGGCCACGCGAGCACGAGCGTCTCGGCAGCCTTGGGCATGGCCGTCGCGCGCGATCTGGCGGGCGGCCGCGAGAGCGTGGTCGCGGTTATCGGCGACGGCGCCCTGACCGGCGGCCTCGCCTACGAAGCGCTGAATAATGCGGGGCAGCTCCCCTCGAGCTTCATCGTCGTGCTGAACGACAACGAGATGTCGATCGCACCGAACGTCGGAGCGATATCGTCGTATCTCTCGGTGCTGCGCAGCAAACCGCTGGCGAATTTTGCACGCGAGAAAGCCAAGGACGTGCTCGGGCACATGCCGTTCGGCGGCACGGCCCGCAAGGCGCTCGCGAGCGCCGAAGTCGCCGCGATGCGCTTCGTCGCCCCGGCCGAAAAGACGGCCGTCATTTTCGAAGAGCTGGGCTTTCGCTATATGGGTCCGTTCGACGGGCATAATATCGACACGCTGGTGGATGCGTTCGAAACGGCGGTGCACGTCGGCGGCCCCGTTCTCGTGCACGTGCGTACGATCAAGGGCAAAGGCTACGAGCCAGCCGAGAAAGACGCGCGCACGTTTCACGGCGTGAGCGGAGCGTTCGACGTCGAAAACGGCAAACTCGAGATCAAGCCGGATGCGCGCCCTACGTACTCCGATGCGTTCGCCTCGGCGCTCGGCGAGGTGGCCGCGAAGGACGAGCGCATTATCGCCATCACCGCAGCCATGCCCGACGGCACCAAGCTTTCGAAATTCGCTAAAGCGTTCCCCAACCGGTTCTTCGACGTCGGGATCGCCGAGGCGCACGCCGTCTGCTTCGCAGCCGGTGCCGCGGCATCGGGAATGAAGCCGGTCTGCGCGATCTACTCCACGTTTCTCCAGCGCGCGTACGACCAAATCGTGCACGACGTCTGCGTGCAGAATCTGCCGGTCGTATTCTGCATGGATCGAGCGGGTTTGGTAGGGGACGACGGGCCGACCCACATGGGTCTGTACGACATCGCCTATCTGCGCACGTTGCCGAATATGCTCGTCCTCGCACCGCGCAACGAGGACGAATTGCTGCCGATGCTGGAGTTCGCGCTCGATCAAAACGGCCCGGTCGCCATTCGCTATCCCCGCGGTTCGAGCAACGGGCGTCATCACAGCCCGATCGCGCCGATCGTCGCGGGGCGCTCCGAGGTTCTGCGCAGGGGGAAGGGCGTGGCCCTGGTCGCGCTCGGAAACACCGTCGACGTCGCCTTGGACGCCTACGACTTGCTGGCCAGCGGGGAATTCGGACGCTCCGACGCCCTGCCGACCGTGGTGAACGCGCGGTTCGCGAAGCCGGTCGACGGGGCGCTCCTCGATGACCTCGCCAAGGACCACGAGCTGATTATCACCCTGGAGGAGCACGCTCTCGCAGGCGGCTTCGGTTCGGCGGTCGTAGAGAGCGTCTGCGATCGTGGCCTGAGGGTGGCCGTGGAGCGCATCGGCGTCCCGGATATTCTGGTCCAGCACGATTCCCAAGCGGCTCAACGTGCTCGGTTTGGACTGAGCGCCGAGAGTGTGGCAGAGCGTGTCGCCCGTTCCCTGGGCGGCGAGACGATTCGTGCCACGCGCCCGTTCACATTGTAATTAGAGGAGAGAACCACGTTGAAGCCGTTTCAAATCGCCGCCGCGGCGACGTCCGCGCCCGCGGTGCAAACCACGACCGTGCCGAATCCGATAGCGACCCAGCTCACGTCCTCGCCGCTCCAGACGCCGATCAGCGTGCAGCCGCAGTCGTTCTTCCAGATTCACGCATCGTGGCTGACGCACGGCATCGCCGGTCTCTTCCTGATCAGCGCGATCGGTTTAGTGATCCTCCTGGCCGTCCAAACCACGAAACAAGAGGGGCTTTCGGGAACCATCGGCGGCCGGGTCGAATCGGCGTATCGCGGCCGCATGGGAGCGGACGAACAGCTCAAGCGCATCACGGGAATCGTCGCGGGGGCGTTTTTCTTTACCGCATTTCTGCTCTCGCTGACCGGCATCTAGCACGACCTCGATGGCGCTGTTAGATCTTCGGAATCTTCGGACGACCTTTCGCACCGAAGACGGCCCGGTAACGGCCGTCAACGGGCTCTCGTTCTCGATCGATGCCGGCGAAACGTTGGGTATCGTCGGCGAATCCGGGTCGGGCAAATCGGTCACCTCGCTCTCGATCATGCGGCTGCTGGCGCGTAACGCCGCCGTCACCGCCGACGGCATCTTCTTTAACGGCAGCGATTTGCTCAAAAAGAGCGAAGCCGAGATGCGTAAAATTCGCGGCCATCAGATCGCGATGATTTTCCAGGATCCGATGACCTCGCTCAATCCGGTCGTGACGATCGGCGAGCAGATCGCAGAAGCCGTGCGGCTGCATCTGGGCCTGAATCGGCGCGAAGCGCAAGACAAAGCCGTCGAGATGCTGGAGAAAGTGCGCATCCCCTCGCCGCGCAACCGCCTGGGCGATTATCCGCATCAATTCTCCGGCGGCATGCGGCAACGCGTCATGATCGCGATGGCACTCTCGTGCAGCCCGCAACTGCTCATTGCCGACGAGCCGACGACCGCCCTGGACGTCACGATCCAAGCGCAGATTCTCGAACTGATGAACGAGATGCAGCAAGAGACGGGCGCTGCGATCATCTTGATCACCCACGATCTCGGCGTCGTGGCGGAAGTCTGCAAGAACGTTCTGGTGATGTACGGCGGAAATATGGTCGAATACGGGAGCGCCCAACAGATTTTCAGCGATCCGAAAATGCCCTACACGCAAGGATTGCTCGCCTCGTTACCCCGTCTGGATGACTCCCGGCATCGCCGTTTGGAACCGATCCAAGGGCAACCGCCCAACCTTCTGCGGCTGCCGCCGGGCTGCGCGTTCGCCCCGCGGTGCACGCATCGCATGCCGATCTGCGCTGAGCCCGTGCCGCTCTACGATTTCGGGGCCGGACACGTCACGCGTTGCTGGCTCTACGACGACCGTTCCAAGGAGCAGCGGGCCGTCGAGGTCGCGCCCGCGCCGATCGCGCAGGATGGGACCACGGCATGAACGCGCACATCGACGTGCAGGCGCCGCTGGTCGAGGTCAAGGGCCTCTACAAATACTTTCCCATCCACGCGGGGCTGTTTTCGCGGCACATCGGGGATGTCAAGGCCGTCGACGGCGTGGATTTCTCGATCGCGGCCGGCGAAACGCTGGGTTTGGTCGGCGAATCGGGCTCGGGCAAAACGACGATCGGACGGCTGGTGCTGCGGCTACTCGAGCAGACGCGGGGCGAGATTTTTTTCAACGGTGCCGACATCACGAACCTCGGCCGCACCGAGATGCGCCGTCTGCGCCGCGAAATGCAGATCATTTTCCAGGATCCTTTCGCGAGCCTGAACCCGCGCATGACGGTCGGCGACATCGTCTCCGAACCGCTGCGGATTCACCATATCGCGCACGGGGCCGCCGCGACCGATCGTCTCAACGAATTGCTCCGCCTGGTCGGCCTGCAGCCGTATCACGCCAATCGCTACCCGCACGAATTCTCGGGCGGCCAGCGGCAGCGCATCGGGATCGCGCGAGCGCTGGCGGTGAATCCGAAGTTCATCGTCTGCGACGAACCGGTTTCCGCGTTGGACGTCTCGATTCAGGCGCAGGTCATCAATTTGCTGGAAGATCTCCAGTCGCAATTGGGCTTGACGTATCTGTTCATCGCGCACGATCTCTCGGTCGTCCGGCACATTTCCACGCGGATCGCGGTGATGTACGTCGGCAAGATCGTCGAGCTCGCCGGGCGAGACACGCTATACGAGCGCCCGCTCCATCCCTACACCCAAGCCTTGCTCTCGGCAATCCCGATCCCCGATCCCAATGCGGACGGCCGGCGCAAACGCATCGTGCTGACCGGCGATATCCCCTCGCCGGTGAACCCGCCGTCGGGCTGCCGTTTCCATACGCGCTGCCCCGTTGCATTCGAACGCTGCAGCGTGGAAGAGCCCGCATTCATCGAATACGAGGCGGGGCATTCGACCGCGTGTCATTGGGTCCAAGAACACAACGGCCAAGCGCCGAACCTCGCCAACGGCCCCGTCGTCATATCTGCCGCGCCTTAGAAACGCGCGGAAACCAACAAAAAAGAGAGAGGCGATCGCACGCGGCGATCGCCTCTCTCTTTACGTTGCCGTATGAGGCACTAGGCCTTTTTGCGGCGTACGGCCTTGCGAACGGCCTTCTTGCGCGCGGGTGCGGCGGCTTTCTTGCGTCCGCCGGCAGCCTTTTTACGTCCGCCGGTGGCTTTCTTGCGCCCGGCAGTAGCCTTCTTACGTCCGCCGGCAGCCTTCTTGCGTCCAGCGGTTTTCTTGCGTCCGGCCGTAGCCTTCTTGCGTCCGCCGGCAGCTTTTTTGCGTCCGACGGTCTTTTTACGCGTGGTCTTTTTGCGTCCGGCAGTCGCTTTTTTACGCGTTGCCTTCTTGCGTGTACCGACGGCTTTTTTGCGTCCGGCAGTGGCTTTCTTACGTCCGCCGGCAGCCTTCTTGCGCGTTCCGGTGGCCTTTTTACGGCCGCCCGCGGCGACCTTTTTCCGTGCGCCGGCAGCCTTTTTACGGGTTGCTTTGCGACGCGGTTTTTTCTCTTCGGCCATCGTGCCGCCATTCATCATGGTTTCGGAGTCCATTCATTCCTCCTCGTCCCCCGGGGGACGAACAGCGTTATTTGGACAGCGCATATATTGCGCATTGAGCGCATCATAAAGGATTTTGCAAAATGTTGCAAATGCGCGCGCTACGCGCGGTGCGCCCACGCGCGCGAGGCTTGCATGCCGGAGGCGCTATTTCCGGGGAATCGCCGCCGGCGCATTGCCCCGGTCTTGACCCCGGGGGTATACTAAGCCCCGTGAAAAAGCCCGTGATTATCGTCGAATCGCCTACCAAGGCGCGCACGATTAAAAAGTTTCTTCCGGCGCGTTACGTCGTCAAGGCCTCCGTGGGGCACGTACGCGACTTACCGAAGAGTACGCTCGGCGTCGACGTCGATCATGACTTTACCCCGAAATACCTCACGATCAAGGGTAAAGGCGACATCATCAAAGAGCTCAAGGCGGCCGTGAAGGGCGCGAGCGAAGTCTATCTCGCTACCGACCCCGATCGCGAGGGCGAGGCGATCGCCTGGCATTTGGCCGAATTGCTCAAGCTCGAAAATCCTCAACGCATCGAGCTCCACGAAATCACCAAAGAGGCCGTGCTGGCCGCGCTCAAGGACCCCCACCGGATCGATCAGGACCGCGTCAACGCGCAGCAAGCGCGCCGAATTTTGGACCGCCTGGTCGGCTATAAAATCTCGCCGCTGCTCTGGGCCAAGGTGCGCGGCGGCCTCTCCGCCGGGCGCGTGCAGTCCGTGGCGGTGCGCGTCATCGTCGACCGCGAGCGCGAGATCGCCGCGTTCGTGGCGCGCGAGTATTGGTCGCTGACGGCGCAGCTTGCGACCGAGCGCGAGCCGCAGATCGTTTTTCCCGCCGAGCTGGTCGCTCGCGACGGCCAGAAATACGAGATCGGTAATAAAGAAGAAGCGGATATCGCGCTGGCCGCGCTCGAAGGCGCGGCCTTCGTCGTGGATACGATCAAACGACGCGAGGTGCGCCGCAACGCTCCGGCTCCGTTTACCACCTCGACCCTGCAGCAAGAAGCCTCGCGGAAACTCCGCGTGCGCGTTCGCCGGGCGATGCAGATCGCGCAAGGCCTCTACGAAGGCGTGGATCTGGGAGGTTCCGAGGGGACCGTCGGCCTGATCACCTACATGCGTACCGACTCGACGCGCATCAGCGACCAGGCGCGCGACGCGGCTCGCGAGTTCATCACCGAGACCTACGGCGAGGCGTTTCACGGCGGGCGGCAGCATAAGATCCGCGAAGGCGCGCAGGACGCTCACGAAGCGATCCGCCCGACGTCCGTCGCGCGGACCCCGGATAAGGTCGCGCACGTGCTCAAACGGGACGAACTGCGGCTCTACACCCTCATCTGGGAACGCTTCGTTGCATCGCAGATGGCCGCGGCGGTTCTGGACCAGACGACGGTGGAGATCGCCGCCGCGAACTACACGTTCCGAGCCACCGGCAGCATCATGAAATTCCCGGGATTCACGAAGTTGTATGAAGAGGGCAAGGACGACCCCACCGCGGCGGAGACGGTGTCCAAGGGTAAAGAGCGAATCCGGCTTCCCGAACTGCAAGAGCGCGACGCCCTCGATCGCCGCGGGCTCGAACCCAAACAGCACTTTACCGAACCGCCGCCGCGCTATACCGAAGCCACGCTCGTCAAAGCGTTGGAAGAGAACGGTATCGGCCGTCCCTCCACCTACTCGACCATCGTCGATACCATCCAAGCGCGCGGTTACGTGACGCAGGAGGAGCGGCGTTTTCATCCCACCGACATCGGCATCGCGGTCAACGATCTCTTGGCCGAGCATTTCAAAGACGTCGTCGACCTGAAGTTCACCGCCGGCATGGAGGGCGACCTCGATCGCGTTGCGGACGGCAACGAAGACTGGGTTGAGGTGTTGCGCAAGTTCTACGGACCGTTCGCGGCCGAACTCGAAGAGGCCGAGAAAAAACTTCCAAAGGTGGAGATCAGAGACGAGCCCACCGATGAAATCTGCCCGAACTGCGGACGCCCGATGGTCATCAAGACCGGCCGTTTCGGCAAATTCATTTCTTGCACCGGGTATCCGGAATGTAAGACCACCAAGCCGATCGTCAAAGACACCGGCGTGAAATGCCCGAAGGACGGCGGCGCGATCGTCGAGCGGCGCTCCAAGAAAGGCCGCACGTTCTTTGGGTGCGCGAACTACCCGCTCTGCGATTTCGTTTCGTGGGATCGCGTGATCCCGGAGCCGTGCCCGGTCTGCGGCGCCTACGTGGTCGCGAAGAATCGGCGCGGCGGGACGCAACTGCTGCAGTGCTCGGCGGATAAGGAACACGATCTCTCCGTACTGCAGGCCGCGCTCGGCGGCGCGGACGATGCGGCCGAAGAGCCCGAACCCGTCGGTGCCTAGATGACGCGCCTGACCGTGATCGGCGGAGGCTTAGCGGGCTGCGAAGCCGCGTGGCAAGCCGCGCAGCGCGGCATCGACGTCGATCTCTACGAAATGCGGCCGCATCGCAGCGGCCCGGCGCACAAGACGGACCGGCTCGCCGAGCTGGTCTGCAGTAATTCTCTGCGCGGCGCGGCGCTCGAAAACGCGGTGGGTCTGCTCAAAGAAGAGTTGGCCCGCTTGGATTCGATCGTGATCGGTTGCGCGCGCGAGGCCGCCGTGCCGGCCGGCGGTGCGCTTGCGGTCGATCGCGAGCGTTTTGCCGCCGCGGTTGAATCGCGCATCGCCGCGCATCCGCACATCGTGCTGCGCCGGGAGGAGATCGCGGAGATCCCGCTCGATCGCCCGACGATCGTGGCCTGCGGCCCGTTGCCGGGGCACGCGCTGCTGGAGAGCATCGACGGCCTGCTCGCGCGCGCCGCTGCCGAGCGCGGCCTCGCGCCCGCGGAGCGGCGCTTGCATTACTTCGATGCGGCTTCGCCCATCGTGTCGGCGGATTCGATCGACGAAAGCGTCATGTATCGTAAATCGCGCTACGAAAAAGGCGACGGCGACGACTACGTCAACATCCCCCTCGATCGCGAACAGTACGCGCGCTTGTTGCACGATTTACGCACGCTGGAGCGCCATCAACCCAAGGATTTCGAAAGCGCCGGCGCCGGCGATACGCGCTATTTCGAGGGCTGCTTGCCGATCGAAGAAATGGCCGACCGGGGCGACGACGTCCTTCGCTTCGGCCCGCTCAAGCCGGTGGGCCTGCGCCATCCGGTTACCGGCGTCACGCCCCACGCGGTGGTTCAACTCCGCAAAGAAAACGCGCAGGGGACCGCATTCAACCTGGTCGGGTTCCAGACGCGCTTGAGCTGGCCGGCCCAGCGCGAAGCCTTTGGCAGATTGCCGGGGCTTGCGGACGCCGAGTGGCTGCGTCTGGGGGTGATGCATCGCAACACGTTCATCGACGCCCCGCGGATGCTCGATGCGCACTTGCGGCTGCGCGGAACCGCCGCGCTCTACTTCGCCGGGCAGATCACCGGAGCCGAAGGCTACGTCGAAGCCGCCGCGTGCGGCGCGATGACCGGGATCCACGCCGCGCGCGAAATCGCAGGCCTGCCCGCGATCGAAGTACCGGGCGGGACGGCGCTGGGAGCGGTCGTCGCCCATCTGCAAAATACGCACACCGCCGATTTCCAACCGGCCAACGTCACCTGGGCCCCCTTCCCGCCGCTCGACCGGGAGATTCGCGATAAGCGCGTTCGGCGCGGCGCGATGGCCGAACGAGCGCTCCGCCTGCTCGATGAGTTCGTGCGTCATGCCGGCGTAAACAGCGGCGCGATAGCAATATAGCGTCCCAAAGCAGAACGCGTTGCTCACCGCTCGCTTGCTCTCTGAAACCTCAAGCACGCATGGTGGGTAGACTCGGGTTGAGATGAAGATTCGATCGACCACGATCCTGGCCGTCCGCCGGGACGGCGCCCTCGCCATCGCCGGCGACGGGCAAGTAACTCTGGACAAGACCATCGTCAAGCACGGCGCGCGCAAGGTCCGCAAGATCGCCGGCGGCAAGGTCGTCGCCGGATTTGCAGGCTCGGCCGCCGACGGCATCACCCTGCTCGAAAAATTCGAGAAGAAGTACAACGAATTCAAGGACGTGACGCGAGCGGCGGTAGAGCTGGCAAAAGACTGGCGTCAGGATCGCGCGCTGCGCCGGCTCGAGGCGTTGCTGATCGTCGGAACGCCCGATCACCTCTTCGTCCTCTCGGGTACGGGCGACGTGATCGAGCCGGACGAGGGTATCGCCGCGATCGGCAGCGGTGGACCGTACGCTCAAGCTGCAGCGGCCGCGCTTTTGCGCAACACCGATATGGATGCGGCCGAGATCGCGCGGAAAGGGCTCGAAATCGCCGGCGAAATCTGCATCTACACCAACCACGACATCACGGTGGAGACCCTGCCATGAACGGAACCGCGATCGCCGACCCCACGCATCTCACGCCGCGCCAGATCGTCGAAGCGCTCGACAAATACATCGTGGGCCAAGCCAAGGCGAAGCGCGCGGTTGCCGTAGCGTTGCGCAATCGCTATCGCCGCACGCGCGTGCGGGAAGATCTGCGCGAAGAGATCACGCCGAAGAACATCTTGATGATCGGCCCGACCGGCGTCGGCAAAACCGAAATCGCGCGGCGGCTGGCCGGTTTGGTCGGCGCTCCGTTCGTCAAGGTCGAAGCGACGAAATACACCGAGGTCGGCTACGTCGGCCGCGACGTCGAATCGATGGTCCGCGATCTGGTTGAATCCTCGATACGCACCGTCGGCGACGAGCGCCGCGCCGAAGTCAAGGATCTTGCCGATAAACACGCCGTCGATCGCATCATCGACATCCTCCATCCGGAGACCGCCCCGCGCGCGCCGCAGCAGCCCAACCCGTTCGCCGCGACGCTCGGTTCGATTTTCGGAAGCAACTATTCCCAACCGCAACCGCCGCCGCCCGAGCCGCAGCCGGCCGCGCCTCCGAGCGACGCGCAGCGCATTCGCGAGCAGACGCGCGGGGAGATCGAGCGCGGCTTCTACGACGTGCGTTTGGTCGAAATCGACGTCGAGGAGACGGCGAGCTTGCCGATCGGCATCATGGGCGGCATGGATCAAGGCGGCGGTGGCGGCGACATCGGCGAGATGCTCGGCGGCATTCTGCCTAAACGCAAGAACAAGAAGCGCGTGACGGTATTGGAAGCGCGACGGATCTTCGCGCAAGAAGAGGCGAACAAGCTCATCGATATGGACGCCGTCAAACGCGAGGCCCTACGCCGCGCGGCCGAAGACGGCATCATCTTCATCGACGAGATCGACAAGGTTGCCGGACGCGAGGGCGCGCGCGGTGGACCGGACGTTTCGCGCGAAGGCGTGCAGCGCGACATTCTGCCGATCGTGGAAGGCTCGACGGTTACGACCAAGCACGGAACGTTGAAAACCGATCACATCTTGTTCATCGCGGCCGGCGCGTTTCACATGAGCAAGCCTTCGGATCTGATTCCCGAATTGCAAGGGCGCTTCCCGATCCGCGTCGAGTTGGATTCGCTCACCGCGGAGGACTTCAAAACGATCCTCACCCAGCCCAAGAACGCGCTGGTGGAGCAATACAAGGCTCTGCTCGCCACCGAAAACGTGACCCTCGATTTTGGAGAAGATGCGATCGAGCAACTCGCGCAATTCGCGATGCAAGTCAACGAACAGAGCGAGAACATCGGAGCCCGCCGCCTGCACACCGTGCTCGAACGCCTGTTGGAAGAGGTCAGCTTCGCCGCTCCCGAGAGCGGAGGCACCGTGACGATCGACGCCGCCTTCGTCCGCGCACGCCTGGCCGACGTGGTCGAGAACGCCGATCTCTCGGGGTACATTCTGTAGCGCGAGTTCTCACGATACTCTCAGGCATCGATTGCAGGATGGCCGTAGAATAGGGCTGGTATGAGAACGTCGTTGAATCTTGCTGCGGTCGTCGCGCTCGCCGGGCTCTCGCTCGCCGCCTGCGGCGGCGGTGGCGGCGGGTCGGTTACGCCCGCGGCACCATGCGTGTTGCCGGCTACGGTGCAGATGATCTATCCCGTCCCGGGCTCGACCGGCGTGCCGGACAATCCGCAGCAGCTCGTCTTTGCGGAGAGCGCCTATCTGCCGGGCTCGTGGAATGCCTACGTGAACAACGCTAACTCGCTCAGCGGCGCGATACCGACCGCAGCGACGGTCCATAACATCACGGCCTCGCAGGTGCCGCAGGGCTCGGCCACGCCCAGCCCGTCGCTTGGCACGCCGGTCTACCAGAGCATCGCGCTGCTCAACGGCTTCGCTGCCGGGCAGAGCATCTACGTCTGGCTGAACGACACGGGGAGCAGTTGCACGCCGTCGGGGCCGGTGGGATCGTTTACCACGCAATAGGGCACCTCGCCCGCATGCCGGGTCAAGTCGTGGCGAGGCTTTCATCGCCGGCGTAGAATACTACGGTCATGCCCTACATTCGTGAAATCATCGAGGACGGCCACCCGACCCTGCGTAAGGTCGCCAAAAAGGTCGAACCGAGAGAGATTCTCGACCCGCTCTTCCAGCAGTTGATCGACGATATGTTCGAGACGATGTACGATGCGCCGGGCGTCGGCCTTGCCGCGCCCCAGGTCGGAATCTCCAAGCGCTTGTTCGTCATGGACATTCAGGACGAGGATCACCCGCCCGCGGTGATGATCAATCCCAAGATCGAATTGGCCGAGGAAGAGGTCGAAATGACCGAGGGCTGCCTCTCCGTGCCCGGCAAAGTCGGCGAAATCACGCGCTTTCGCCGCTTCGGGTTGAGCGGGCTCGACCGTAACGGCGAAAAGATTCGGATCGAGGGCGAGGATTTGCTGGCGCAGTGTTTGCAGCACGAACTGGACCATCTCAACGGCGTGCTGTATATCGATAAGGCCCGCAACATCCGGCCGGCCGCGACCGACGAGGAGCGCGAGATCGCGCAAGCCGCGAGTGCGGAAGCATCGTAATCCGCTTGAAAACGCTGTTCTTCGGCACCAGCGAGTTCGCGGTACCGAGCCTGCACGCGCTGGCCGATCGCACCGAGACGGTCGCGGTCGTAACGCAGCCGGATCGCCCGGCCGGGCGCGGACATAAACTGACCCCCTCGCCGGTGAAAACGGCCGCCCTCGCGCGCGGCCTGCGCGTACTACAGCCCAGCCGCCTGCGTGACCTGGCAGCGGAGATTTCCGGTGAAGGCATCGAGCTGTTCGCGCTCGCGTCATACGGCCGGATTCTGCCGAAGGCGTTGCTGGACGTTGCGCCGCTCGGTGCGTTGAACGTGCATCCCTCGCTGCTCCCGGCCTATCGCGGAGCGACGCCGATCCAAACCGCCCTGCGGAACGGCGAGCGTCAAACCGGCGTGAGCATTATGTTCATGGACGCGGGCATGGATACCGGAGATCTCGCGCTGCAAGAGGCGGTGCAGATCGGTCCGGACGAAACCTATGGCGAACTGCACGATCGGCTTGCGCAGATCGGGGCGCGTCTGCTGGGCGAGGCGCTGCAACGCCTACAGTCCCATACTTTGCAACGTCACCCGCAGATCGGAGAGCCCAGCGTGACTTCCCCCATCCAAAAGAGCGATCTAGCCCTCGATTGGGCCTGGAACGCGCGACGCATCGTCGACGCGGTGCGCGCGTACGCTCCGCAACCGGCGGCGCGCGCGTCGCTACTGGGAGAGACGGTCAAAGTGCTGCGCGCGCACGTCGCGCACGGCGATGAGGCGGATGCCTTTACCGTTGCGTGCGCCGGCGGCGCGGTTGCGATCGACGAGGTGGTCGCGCCGAATCGCGGCCGCGAACCGGGCCCCGCGTTTCTCGCGCGGCATCGCGATCGCGTGGTGAACCCGTGAACGCGCGCGAGACGGCCCTGCACGTCGTCCGCGACGTCTTTCCGGCGGTGGCCGGGAGCGAGCGCGGCGCCCAGGACGCGATGGAGTATCGTTCGCGCAAGGCGCAACTCGACGCGCGCGATCGCGCGTTTGCTACCGAGCTCGCGTACGGCGCCATCAAAATGCGCCGGACGCTCGATTTTTATTTGGAGCCTTTTATCGGCGAGCGGCCGCAGCCGCCGCCGCCGGCGATCCACGAGATCCTGCGCTTGGCGCTCTACGAGTTGGTGTTTACTCGCGCCGACGAGCATGCGACGGTGTTCGAATTCGTCAACCTCGCCAAAAAGTACGGACACCGCGGGGTAGCAAACCTCGTCAATGCGGTGCTGCGCGGGTTTTTGCGCGACCGCCCGCCGGCGCCCTCGCGCGCGTCGTTCGATTCCGAGGACGAGTATTTCGGGGTCGCGTATTCGCTGCCGACGTGGCTCGTCAAGCAGTGGCGAGCGGTCTTCGGCGATGCGATGCTCGAATCGATCTGCGCCGCCGTGAACGATCCGGCTCGCAGCGCGATCACCGCGAACCCGCTGCTGATCTCGCGGGATGCGCTGGTGGCGCGCCTGATCGAAAGCGGGGTTGCGGCCGAGCCCTCCCCCTACGTCGAGGAGTCGGTACTGCTGAGCGACGCCTCGTATGCGACCCGTAACGAGTCGCAGGCCCAGGGCCGCTGGTGGACGCAGTCCGAGAGCTCGGCCATGCCGGCGGCCATTCTTCACCCGCACGCCGCGGAAGCGGTACTCGACGTGTGTAGCGGCCGCGGCAACAAGGCCTTGCAGCTCGGTAGCCGGCTCGCCGGAGAAGGCACGCTGCTGTGCGTGGAACGCGATCAGCGCAAGGCTACCGTGCTCGAGCGCCGGCTTGAGACGGCCGGGATCGCCGCGGGCATCATCGTCGGCGACGCGACCGGGCCGATTCTGGGGGCGAGCCAGCGCTTCGACCGCATCCTTCTGGATGCGCCCTGCTCCGGGACCGGCGTAGTGGGACGCCACCCCGAGGCACGTTGGAAGAAGCAGCTCGGCGATGGCGAACGCCTAGCCCATACCCAGCGCGCCCTCCTCGATGCCTGCTCGTCGCATGCCTTCGAGGGAGGTGCCTTGGTCTATGCGGTCTGCTCCACGGATCCGCGCGAAACCACCGAGGTGGTGAACGCGTTCCTGGAGCGTCATCACTTCGAGCGCGGGCTGATTCCGGGTGTTTTCGAACCGTTTCTGTCGGGCTTGGGCGACGTCGTCGTTCCACCCGGCATAGGCGGCCGCGACGGCTTCTACATCGCACGTTTGGAGCGAGCGTCATAGGCAAGAGAGCATGAGTTGGTTTGCGCGGATCGAGCAGGCGTGCGCCGCCTTCATCGAGCGCACGTTTGCGAGGTCTTTTCCGAGCGATCTCGATCCGGCACAGGTAGCGCGGAAACTGGTCTCAACGATGGAAGCACGAACGCGCGGCGACGAAGGGCACCTGCTTGCGCCCGGGTCGTACGTCGTCTACGTGCATCCGGAGGACTTCGAACGCCTGGCCGACCATCGAGCCTACCTCGAGCGGGAATGGGCCGAGTTGCTGCGCGACATGGCGGCGCGAGTGGGCGTGTATTTTTACGACGGCGGCCCGAAGGTTTCAATGGAGGGGCGCGCAAGCGTCCCGATGGGTGCGGTCGACGTAATCGTTGCGAGCGACGTAACCACCGCGATTAAACCATCGCCGCCCCGGGGAGCGTCGCTACGCTTTCACCTGCGGATGCTCAAAGGTGTTCCGGCGTACGGCGTCTATTTGATCGAGGGGAGGGCGAACGTGGGAAGAAGTGACGATAGCGACATCTTTCTCGTCGATCCGAGCGTCTCTCGCGCGCATGCGATCGTGGAGATGGACGGCGACACCCCGGTCGTTCGAGATCTCGAATCGACGAACGGGACCTTCGTGAACGGCGAACGCGTGGGCAAACGTCGTTTGATGCCGGGAGACGTCCTCGGCTTCGGCAACACCCAGATGCGGCTGGAGACGCTGGGCGAGTGAACTTCGCGGCGCAGATGCGGATCGGATCGCTTGAGATCTCGGCCGCGCTGATGGCGGTCGCTGCAATTGCGGCTGTTCCGCGCCGGCGGATCGCATCGGAGATCGGCGCCATCGCGCCGATGCGCGTGCGCTTTCGCGCAATCGAGTTCGGCAAGCCGCGCTCGCTCGAGGCCGTATGCCCGATCGTGGTCGGACGTAGCCCGGAGGCCGGGCTCGTTCTCGCGGATTCTGAGGTGAGCCGGCGGCACGCGCGCTTCGAAACCGATCGAGGAGCGGTCTTCGTGCGCGACTTGCAGAGCCGCAACGGGACGTTTCTCAACGGGCGCCGTTTGAGCGATGCCATCGAAGTGCGCGTCGGAGACGCGATCGACGGCGGCACGACGCGCGTGGGCGTCGAGGATATTTCACCGTGGACGTAGCGATACGCGGGGATCGCGCGGGGTGCTTGACGATGCAACTCGCGGAACACACCTGGCTGTTCGCCGTTGCCGCCGGCTTCGGCAGCATCGACGGACAACCCAGCGCGCCCGCGGCGCTGGCGCGCATGCGAGCGGAGGGGGAGCGGCGCGTGCGCGGCGAGCGTTTCCGTCGAGCGATCGATCGCCCCGCGGCGGCGTCCAACGCGTTGTTGAGCATACTGGCTCGGGTCAACGCCGATCTGTTCGCGCGCAGTGCGGCCCACGCCGATTACGTGACGGCGGGCTGCTCGATGACCGCCGTGCTGGTGGTACGCGGGCGCGGCTATGTGGTTCACGCCGGAGGGACCGCCGCATATCTCGCGCACGATGGCAGCGTCCGCGCGTTAACCGCGGACGATTCCTTTGAGGACGTCCCGCAGCCGCTTCTAGCGCGAGCGTTGGGAACCAGCCCGAACCTTGACGTCTGCGTTTCACATTTCGCGCTGCAGCCCGGCGACGTTGTCGTGCTGGTGGCGCACCGGGTGCGAGGCGACATCGATCGCGAACGGCTGATCGCGCACGTCGAGCGCGCCGCGGCGAACGAGCACCTGCTGGTGGTGCGATTCGACGATACCGACCGCGAAGAATTCGGCGCGCCGGCGAGGCTGCAAGGCCGCGCCCCGTCCGTCATGCGGTGGCTCGTACGCTGCATCGCGACGCTCGCGACGCTGGCCCTGGCCGGGACGGGGTGGCTACGCTGACGCTCGTTTCGCGACGCGTCCTGCCGATGGTGGCCGCGCTCCTCGTGAGCGCGATGATGCTGCGCTTTGCTCCGCCGCAGACCCTCGGGCCGCCATGGCTCTTGGGAGCGCTCGCGGCGCTGGCCCTTGCCTGGGTCGTTCTGGCGCCGATGCAGACGAAGCGAGACGACGTACTGCCGGCCCTGGCGATCGTGCTTTGCGCGCTCGGATTGACGTTGGTGGCTCGCGTTTCACCGCAATTGGCGCTCAAACAACAATGGTGGCTGCTCGTCTCCCTCGCCATCGCCATCGCGGCCGGCCCCGCATGCACGAACGTGCGCCGCCTGGCCTCGTACAAATATCTCTGGGTATTGGGCTCGCTGATTCTCTTCGTGCTGTTGGTGGTCTTCGGGCAAGAGGTCAACGGTGCGAAACTGTGGATCACCATCGGGCCGGTGCACTACGAGCCGATCGAACTGATCAAAATCTTCATCGTGTTCTTCCTCGCAGCATATCTGGCGGAGACTGCGGACGTGATTGCCGCCGCGCGGCCGTGGTCGTTGCGCGCCAATCTCAAATACCTGGGCCCGCTCTTTATCGGGTGGGGTGCATCCATGGCCATTCTCGTCTTGCAGCGAGATCTCGGGATGGCCGCGTTGCTGCTCGCAACGTTTGCCACGCTGCTCTACGTTGCGACCCGGCGCATCGATATCGTCGTGTTCGGGATGGCGGTCTTCGCCATTGCCGCGTTTTGGGCGATGCATCATTTTCCGTACGTTCAAACGCGCGTTGCCGTGTGGCTCGATCCTTTCTCGTCGCCGCTGGGTGCGGGATATCAATCTTCACAGGGCTATTACGCGCTTGCGGCAGGCGGCTTGTTCGGCACCGGCTATCGGCTCGGCCACCCCGGTTTCATTCCGGACGTAGCGACGGACTATATCTACGCGGCGTTCTCCGAAGAGTTCGGCTGGATCGGCGCCGTCGTCATCCTCACCACGTTTCTGGGCATGGTGCGCAGGATGCTTGCGGTCGCGATGGAGCAGCCGGATTTGTATGCCAAGCTCCTCGCGACCGGGCTCGGCGCGACGATGGGATTTCAAGTCTTCATTATCGTGGGCGGCGTTATCGGCGTGTTCCCGCTCACCGGCATCACCTTGCCGTTTATTTCGTACGGGGGGAGCTCGCTGGTAGCAAACTTCCTGTTGGTTTCGCTGGTGTGGGCGATGAGCGGCCGCGTCGCCGCGCGCAGGAATGCGTAATTGGTTCTGGAGTTCCCTCATCGCGCTGTCGCTGGTAGCGATCGTGGCGGGGTATCTCAGCGGTAGCGGGGCCGCTCGCCCGCCGTCGGCGGTCGTGCGCGGCGCGGCCCGCACGGTGCCGCCGCGGCGCCCGCGCATTCACGAGATTGCGGTGCGCGATCTGTTCTCCCGCGACGCCGTCGAGATCGGGCATCCGCTGATGGCGCGGGTTGGACGGCGGCCCCAGCGCTTGAGCATCGTGGTCGGGCTGTGCGGGCAGTCGGTTGCGGTGGAATCGGGCTTCCTCGGCTTGGGTGTGCCGTTGGCCTTCGATCTCGATCCCCATGCCGCCCAAGCCGCAGCGTTCGCCGGCGATATCCGCGCGGCGGGGGACCCCCTGTACGTGCATCTCCAGCGTCCGCCGAGCGCGGGCGAACTGGCAGCGCTGCGCGCGCAACTCGGGCCCTTCGACGGCATTGCTTCACGGCGGCCGGCCGGGATGGCCGCAGCCTTGGCCGGGCAGGGGCTGGCCTTCTTCGACGAACGGGGCGACGCCGGCGCGGGCCCTTTCCGAGCCGGCGGAATCGCCTTCGTGCAGCGGGACATGACCGTCGACGATCGGGAGCAACGGCCGTACATCGCCTATATGCTGCGCCGGGCCGCCGAGCGCTCCGAATACGAAGGAGCGACGGTGACGTTGATGCGTCCGACGCCCACCTCGCTTGCCGCGCTGGTGGGGTTTTTGCGCGAAAGCAACGCGGACATCGTCGCCTCGCGCTAGAAGTAGTAAGCTAGCGAACCGGGTGCGCATGGAACGGCCTTGCGGAAAGGCGCATATCGGTGTCCTGGCGCGCGTTGACGCTGTTGTGTTGCATAATCGCGACCTCGGCTCATGCCGAAGCGGCGGCGGTAGCTTTGCCCGCCGATCGTTCGTCACTATCGATTCTCTCCCAGACGGCGGTCGCAAGCGGTGCCTTGCCGGCGGCCACCGTGCTATCCGGTCGCGCGCCCTTCGCGCCGTATCGGGCCGGGGCGCTGCGCGGGTGGCCGGTCGACGTGTGGATGCGGGTGCGCATCGGCCCGGTTCCCGCGGGCGGGCGGTGGTTTCTGCGCCTCTCCGTCGTCGATCGCGCCGATGCGTATATTCCGCTCGCCGACGGCGCCTACGTGCGCCAGCGTAGCGGCGTCGACGTGCCCTTTGCCGCGCGCACGGTTCCATACACGTTGCCGACGTTCGTCATCACGCCCGCCGATTCGAGCCGGTTGCCGGTCTATCTCCATCTGCACTTTCACCCCGAGCAGCAACTGGCGCTGACGCTGCAGGATGCGCCCCGTTTCTATCGAGTCTCGCTGCTTCGTCGCTTCATGCAAGGGGTATTTCTCGGCATTCTCGTGGCGGTGCTGCTATTTAATCTCTATGTGTTCGTCGCGCTTCGAGCCGCCACGGCCTTATGGTATTCGAGTTTTACGTTCGCCCTCGCACTGTACGAAGTCGTCACGACCGGCATCGGCGGTGAATACCTGTGGCCGGATCGCGGCGGCGACGCGCGCCTGGCGATACTGCTCACGGGCACGCTCGCGTTTGCGACGTACCTGCTATTTGCGCGCGCCTTCCTGTTGCTGCGTCGCAACCTCCCGCGGATGGACGGGCTCATCATCGGGCTTTTCGCCGCGCAGACGCTGGTCGCAACCGTGCAGTATGCGCTCCCGGTTGGACGGGCGCTGGTTGCGCCGTTACTGATCGTTCAGTCCGCGGTGATGCTAAGCGTCGCCGCGGTCGGCATCGTGCGCTGGCGACAGGGCTTCCAGGCGGCGGGATTCTTTTCGATCGCGTTCGCGCCGTTGTTGGCGGGCGTGTTTGCGAATCTGTATTACGACGCCTACCTCCCGCTCGGAGGGGCCTGGCCATTGGCCGCTTACGGAATCGAAATAGGCGCGACGCTCCAATGCGTCATCATGACCTTTAGCGTGCTCGATCGCATTCAAATGCTCGATCGCCAACGCCTCGCCGTAGAAGTCGCGCTCTCGAACCAAGCGCAGCGGAACAAGGAATTGCGAGCGATCGCACTCACCGATCCGCTCTCGGGTATCCCGAACCGGCTCGCATTTTACGAGGGCATTCGCGAGGCGATCGAGCGCGCAAGGGTTGGCGGAGAGATGGTCGGAGTGCTGTTTATCGACGTCGACGGATTCAAAGACGTGAACGACGCCTACGGACATTCGACCGGCGACGAACTCCTGCGCATCGTCGCTCGACGCTTGACGACCGTTATTCGCGAGGCCGATATGGCCGCGCGGATCGGCGGCGATGAATTTGCGGTGCTGGTGCGATCGGTAGCGGACGTCGACGAACTGGAACACGCGCGCGAGCGCGCCTTGGCCGCTTTCGTCGAACCCATCGTGATTGACACGCGGAGTTTACGGGTATCCCTGAGCGTCGGTATCGGCGTGTATCCGATGGACGGTGCGAGCGTTGATGAGGTCATCGACGCGGCCGATCGCTCGATGTACGAACAGAAACAACGCCATGCGGCGATGGCCGGGCGCGCAGGCGGTCCCGCCGATCGCCGCGTACTGATGAACGACGACGTCCTTATGGAGGGTGACCGAAGTGAACCGATATTATAAGCTAAGCCTCGTGGCTGTTGCGCTTACACTAACACTTGCTGCGTGCGCCAAATCATCGACTTCCGAGACGACTTCGAGCTCGAGTGAGACGACGGCCGCACCGATGGCCTCCGCGAGCGCCGGCGCCATGACGGCCGCCAACGGTGCCATGGCAAGCGACGGAGCCAAGGTGTACCAAACGAACTGTTCGAGTTGCCATCAGGCGACCGGCGAGGGCGTCCCCTCGACGTTCCCTCCGCTCGCCGGGAACCCAACCGTGGTCGGTGACGCCACGAAAGTGATCCACATCGTGAAGTACGGCCTAACCGGCAAAGTTGTCGTGAAAGGCGTGACGTACGACGGCCAGATGCCGGCATGGGGCACGCAACTCTCCGATGCCGACGTCGCCGCAGCGGTCACGTACATCCGCTCCGCTTGGGGCAACAAAGCCGGTGCCGTGACCACGGCCGAGGTGAAGGCGGTCGCGCAGTAGCCGCGAGGGCGCGATCAGCCGACTCGTACGCTGAGCATCGAGATCGAGCCGCCGTCGACGCCTTCGACCGGGAATGCGACCGGCTCGCCCGGCGTGCGCATGGCCAGGACGTAGAGCAGCGGGAGATAGTGTTCGGGGGTGGGCGCGCAGAGCAGCGCGTCCTCTCCGAGCGATTCGTAGTCGACGAGCGGTTCGTCGTTTCCGAGCAGCATCGCTTCGCGGGCGTACGCCTCGAAGCGTATCGCCCAGTCGAAGGGTGCTACGCTGTGGCGACCCCACGCGAACGTGTGGAGATTGTGAACGATATTTCCGCTTCCCACCACGAGGACGCCCTCATCGCGTAGCGGGGCAAGCCTTTGCGCGAGCCGATAGTGGGCTCGCGCGTCGAGCCGCTCGTCGAGGCTCAACTGAACGACGGGGATGTCGGCGTCGGGGAAGGCGTGTACGAGGACCGACCAGGTGCCGTGATCGAGGCCCCAGGAGAAATCCAGCCCGACCGGTGTTGGAGCCAGGAGCGCGCTTGCGCGCTCCGCAAGCGCGGACGAGCCGGGCGCGGGATATCGAACGCGATAGAGCTCGGGCGGGAAACCGCCGAAATCGTGAATCGTTCGCGGGGCGTCCATCGCCGTGACGTGCGTTCCAGGAACGTACCAGTGCGCGGAGACGGCTAAGATCGCGCGCGGCCGCGGAACGCCCTGTCCGATGGCGCGCCAGCCGCGCGTATAGGCGTTGTCGTCCAATGCGTTGAGCGGATTTCCGTGGCCGAAGAAGATCGCCGGCATTCGTGCTGTCATAATGATTGCGAACCGAATGCGGCGCCGGCGGTTGCGCGATCGCGTTCACGCAACCGAGCGAAATTCGGTATCGAACAGCTCGCAGACGTAGGCGAACATCGCCGGGTCGAGGTGGGCTAGACGGCTGCGCGTGGCTCGCGGCCATGCGGATGCCGGGTCGTTCGCTTCGATAAACGCTCTCAACGATTCGGCGAAGTATTCGTCGATGCCGGTCGCCGCATACGGCGTTACGAAGGCTCGCGCGTTCGAGAAGCAGCGACGGATCCGCGGATCGATGCCCGAGCGGTAGATGCCCGCGCCCAGAGCGCAATCCAGCGCGTGCCCGAACTCATGAGCCACCGTCATCGGGCTGCGCGAACGGAGATAGACGGTGCGCTCTTCCACGACGAAGAGCCCGGCCGGCGGTGCGGGCCAGCTATCGACGTCGATTCCAAGCCGCTGCAACGCCGGCGACGCCTGAGCGTATCGCTCGGACCGGCGTAGCGGCGCGACGCGAATCCCGCGTTCGAACGCGTAGTGCAACGCGCCGATGCCGAAACGCTGGAGCGTTTCGCAGATCGTGGAGTGGCCCAGAAGGCTACGTTCCGGCGCAAGTAAACGGTGGGCGACTGCCGTGGGAGTAGCGGACATCCATGCGAGCATCGGGCATCGCGATTGCCGAAAACGCTCCGGTATGTGAACGCGGCGTGGCTTTGCTGCGACGCTGGTGCTGGCCTAACGCTGCGCGGTGGTGTATGGTTTTGAGGTTATGCGCGCTGCACACCCCCACGTCGAGCGGCACTTTACCGCCTCGGAAGCCGTTCGTGACGTCGTCATCGGCATGTCGGACGGGCTAACCGTTCCGTTCGCGCTCGCCGCGGGCATCTCGGGTGCTTTTGCCCAATCGCACTTCGTCGTTACGGCGGGCGTGGCGGAATTGGCGGCGGGCGGAATTGCGATGGGCCTGGGCGGCTATCTCGCGGCCCGAACCGAGCGCGAACATTATCAGAACGAGCTGCGGCGCGAACGCGACGAAGTCGAACGCATTCCCGATCACGAGCGCGGCGAAGTGATCGAAATCTTCGAAGGGTACGGGCTGCACGGCGACGCGCTCGAACGCGTGGTCGATGCGATCACGGCCGACCCGGAGCGATGGATCGATTTTATGATGCGCTTCGAACTTGGCTTGGAGGCGCCCGATCCGAAGCGTGCGCGAAGCGCGGCGGCGATCATCGGCGGGTCGTACGTTGTCGGCGGCCTGGTTCCACTACTACCGTATATGTTGATTGCCAATACCGGTCGCGCATTTGTCGTGTCGGCGATCATCACGATGCTGGCGTTAGCGGTGTTCGGCGTGGTAAAAGGACGCTTTACGGGAGTCGCTCCGCTTAAAGCGGGATTCCAAACGCTCGCCATCGGCGGCGTCGCCGCGATCGCGGCTTACGCGCTCGCCAAATGGATTGCGTAGCGTAGTCCATTACTCCCAATTAACGCCGAGGGTCCGGGAGTCGCGGTAGCGCGCGCGAATCTTGCTATGGCATATGACGCAAATCGGCGATCTCGTTCTCAACGCCGCGGCGCACAGCGTATGCGTTGACGGCGTTACGGTCCCGCTGACCCGGGCGGAATTTCGGATTCTTGCGGCACTCTGTGAGAGCCCGGGGGAAGTCTTTACCCGCTCGCAGTTGCTCGATCGCTTGAGCGACGGGGGAAGCATTTACGAGCGAACGCTAGACCGTCATATCAACAACGTACGCAAAAAAATCGAACCGAACCCGCGCGATCCGCAATACGTGCAAACGGTATATGGAGTCGGGTATCGCGTCAGGCGGCCTTAGGCCGAATCTTCCAGGCGCGAACATTCGGCGCAGCGACCCCGGAAGTGGACGGTGGCATTCGCGATCGCGCCGCCGATTTGCGCGGCGAGCGCGGTGGTGACGGTGGCCGGGATCGCGAAATCGACGTCCTGCACGTCCCCGCAACGGTCGCACCGGAAGTGCGCGTGCGCGGGCCCGGCCGGCTCGTAGTAGGCGCGCTCGGCCCCGTGCGGCGTGATTTCGGAGATCAACCCGAGGTCGCGAAGCTTGGTGACCGCCCGGTAGACGGTCGTAAAGCCGATCCGCGGCTGCCTGGACTGGGCGAGCGAGAAGAGATCGGCCATGGCGAGGTGCCGCCCGATGCCCTGCTCCTGAACGATTTCATAGACCAAGCGGTGGCTTTTGGAGAGGGGCGCCTGAAGAGGGGAGGGGTTCATGGCGTTATCCTACCACGCCATCCGGCCCGTTGTCGAAAGCGGAAGTCGTTTTCACCCCGGCGGATTTCGGTCCCGGCTCGCTCGAGGGTGCAGGAGTCCGGTCTTTATTAAAAATAATAATGCACCATATATCATGAGCGCTCGTAGTAAGGGACCGGCCGAAGAGGTCATCCGGGGACCGATCAAGTCCAAGACGGTCTTCCCCGTCCTGATCCTCCATCTGCTGGCAACCGAACCCGACCACGGATCCGGCTTGATGCAACGCATCGAGTCCCTCTGCCACGGGCTATTGGCCGTGAATACCAATACGATCTACCCGCTGTTGCGGCGATTAGAGGAACGCGGGTTCATCGTCGGCGAGTGGGAGCATCCGACCAAGCGCTCCCGGCGGTATTACCGCATCACCGACGACGGACGCGCTCGCCTCGACCGCATCAAAACTGGAATGTTGCCCTACCTTGACATGCTCGCCGGATCGATCGCTCGGCTTCGCGGCGAGCTCTACGACGCCGACGCGACAGCGCAACCGCGCACGAGCGGAACGCTGCGCGCCCAAGGCGTCACCTCCACTGCAACGTCTGCGCTAGCCTAGCGGAAAGAATCACCACTGCCATGAGTACGTATCAAGCCCCCCTGCGCGATATGCAATTCGTTTTGCGCGAACTCGCCGGTATCGACGACATCGCGAAGCTCCCCGGCTTCGAGGACACGACCGACGTTCTCGATTCGATTCTCGAAGAGGCCGGCGCATTTGCAACCGGCGTGCTCGACCCGCTCAACCGTACGGCCGACAAAGAGGGCTGCACGTGGAAAGACGGCGAGGTCACCACGCCCAAGGGCTTCAAAGAAGCCTACAAAAAATTCGCCGACGCCGGATGGATCGGCTTGCCGGTGCCGGCCGAATACGGCGGCCAGGGCCTGCCGCAGCTCTTGCTCGGCCCGACGCTCGAAATGTGGAACGGTTCCAACATCGGTTTTGCGAACGGTCCGCTGCTGAACCAGGGAGCGATCGAAGCGATCGAACTGGTGGGTTCGGACGAACAGAAGAAGACCTACATTCCGAATTTGGTCTCCGGTAAATGGACCGGCACGATGAACTTGACCGAACCGCAGGCCGGCTCCGATCTGGCCGCGACGACGGCGAAAGCGGTGCCGCAAGGCGACCACTACCTGCTCAAAGGCCAGAAGATTTTCATCACGTTCGGCGAGCACGACTTAGCCGAGAACATCATTCACCTAGTGCTGGCGCGCCTTCCCGACGCACCGCCCGGCACCAAAGGCATCTCGCTATTCATCGTGCCGAAGTTCTTGGTGAACGCCAACGGAACGCTCGGCGAAAAGAACGACGTCGTGTGCGTGGGCATCGAGCACAAGCTCGGCATTAACGGCAATCCGACTTGTACGATGGCGTACGGCGAGAAGGGCGAGGGCGCCGTCGGCTATCTCGTCGGAGAGCCCAATCGCGGCCTCGAATACATGTTCATCATGATGAACGCAGCGCGTTTCTCGGTTGGCGTGCAGGGCTACGCGGTCGCCGACCGCGCGTACCAGCACTCGCTCGAGTACGCGAAGGAGCGCGTCCAGAGCCGCGACGCCGCTTCGCGCAATCCGCAGCCGGTGCGCATCATCGAGCACCCCGACGTGCGACGCATGCTGATGTGGCAGAAATCGCAAATCGAAGCGATGCGCGCGCTCGCATACGTCACGGCCGCTTCGCTCGATCTCGCGCACAAGCATCCCGACGAGAAAGTGCGCAAGGAGCACAAGGCGTTCATCGAACTGATGATTCCGGTGGTCAAGGGCTGGTCGACGGAAGTCTCGCAAGACTTGGTTTCGACCGCGCTCCAAATCTTCGGCGGCATGGGCTACGTTGAAGAGACCGGCATCGCGCAGCAGTATCGCGACGTGCGCATTACCACGATCTACGAAGGCACGACCGGGATTCAGGCACTCGATTTGGTCGGGCGCAAGCTGATCCGCGACATGGGTGCTACGGCAACCGCGGTGATCAAGCAAATGGAGAAGTTCGCCAAGGAGGCCGCCGCACACGACAACGCCGACGTGAAGGCGCTGGGCGAGGCGCTGCTCAAGGGCATCGCCACGCTCGGAGAAGTCTCGCAGTGGATCGGTATGAACGCGATGGGCGATCTGCATAAAGCCTTCGCCTGTTCGGTGCCGTATCTCAAGCTGTGGGGCGTCGTTGCCGGCGGCTGGCAGATGACGCGCGCGGCCCAGGTGGCGGCGGAGAAGATCGCCGCCGGCGATACCGACCCGTTCTACAGCTCCAAGATCACCACGGCCAAGTTCTATGCTTCGCACGTGATGACGCAGGCGGCATGGCTCAAACGCCAGGTCATCGACGGGTCCGGCGACGTGATGACGCTGCCGGAATCGGGCTTCGAGCTCGACCGCAAAGCGGCGGTCACCGCGTAACATGGCACAGGTACGCGTGGAGGATCGCGACGGCGTTCGCATCCTCACCCTCGATAATCCGCCGGTGAACGCGCTCTCGTTCGCGTTCTCGGCCCAACTGCTCTCGGCCGTCGAAACGGCCGAGAGCGACCCCGCAATCAAAGCGATCGTCATCACCGGCGTCAACAAGAATTTCTCCGGCGGCGCGGACGTCAACGATTTCTCAACCGAGCCGACACCCGAAACAAAAACGGTTCGCGATGTCATTGGCGCGGTCGAGCGTAGCGCGAAAACGTACGTCGCCGCGATCGACGGCAATGCGTTGGGCGGCGGGCTCGAACTCTCGCTGGCTTGCGACTATCGCGTTGCGACCGCAACATCGAAAGTCGGGCTCCCCGAAATCAAGCTCGGCCTGTTGCCCGGAGCGGGCGGCACGCAGCGTCTGCCGCGTCTGATCGGCGCGCAGGCGGCGCTCGAAGTCATGCTCAAAGGCTCGACGCACCCGGCGCCCAAGGCCAAAGAGAGCGGCATCCTCGATGAAGTCGTGGAGTCGAACGTCGTC
>DAHUXY010000147.1 GCA_027315505.1 Vulcanimicrobiota bacterium
GTATTTTCGCAGCACGCGCTCGAGCTGTTGCAAATAGTAGGGATTCATCGAAGGGAAGCGCCCGCTCCCCAGGCTCTTACTCCACGGGACGATCGCGCCGTTCGCGATCGACTTGCTGCGATCCGGGATCACTTTCCAGGGGTCGATCTCGATCTTCTCGCCCAGCCCGCTGCTGGAAGGGCACGCGCCGTACGGCGAGTTGAACGAAAAGAGCCGCGGCGCCAATTCTTCGAACGAGAGGCCGCAATAGACGCACGCGAAGGATTCGCTGAAGGTCAATTCGCGCGGCTCGCTTTTTTTGCCGGGCTCCTCGACGATGACCGTGACGATGCCGGTGGAGAGACGTAGCGTGGTCTCGACCGAATCCGTCAGGCGTTTCCGGACGTCCGGCTTGACGACCAAACGATCCACCACGACCTCGATCGTGTGCTTGCGCTTCTTGTCGAGCACGATTTTTTCGCGTAGTTCCTTGATTTCGCCGTCGACTCGCACCCGGGCGAAGCCCTCTTTGGCGACCTCTTCGAACAGCTTCGCGTATTCGCCCTTACGGCCACGCACGAGCGGAGCCAAGACTTGAATGCGAGCGCCTTCCGGCAGGTCCACGATCGCGTCGACGATCTGCTCGCTCGATTGCGAACTGATCTCGCGCCCGCAACTATAGCAGTGCGGCGTACCGATCCGCGCGAAGAGCAAGCGCAGATAGTCGTAGACTTCGGTGACGGTGCCGACGGTCGAACGCGGATTCCGCGACGTCGATTTCTGATCGATCGAGATCGCCGGGGAAAGCCCTTCGATATAATCGACGTCGGGTTTTTCCATCTGGCCCAAAAACTGCCGCGCGTACGAAGAGAGCGATTCGACGTAGCGCCGCTGCCCCTCGGCATAAATCGTATCGAATGCCAGCGACGATTTTCCGGACCCGGAGAGGCCGGTGACGACGATGAGCCGGTTGCGCGGGAGGGTAAGATCGATATTCTTGAGGTTGTGCTCGCGCGCGCCCTTAATAACGATCGAATCGAGGCCTTTTTGCATGGAACTTCTAAGACCCGGTCCGCGACGGGTGGGATGCGCGCGCGCCGAACATCCTAAGGACGAGGCGTGGCGCGAAGCTTGAGGTACTCACCGACGATCACGAGAGCCGCATAGGCGACGATCGCTTGCTGCAAGACGGCGGCGGCGATCGAGCCGAGCAGGGGGTTCGCCTGGCCGATCAGGTCCCCGATCCGCGCGCCCAGCCACGAGATGGCGAAAATCAGCGCGACGACGGATAACGTCGGGAGAAAATTCGCCAGGGCCATGCGACACGACTCCACGAGCCCGGCGATCGCTTCGTTGCGGCCGATGATCACCGAAGCCATCGTATAGACGAAGAAAATCACGTATGCGACTAGCGAGAGGTAGAACGTCGGCACGATGAGCGCCGTCGCGCAGAAGCCGACGATGAAGAGGACGAGCAACGCGATGAACGTCTGAAGGCTGCGGTGGCTAAAGGCCGCCCAGCCATCGCGAAAACTCGCCTTGCCATGCTCCCACGAGCCGCCCGCCATCCCGGTAACGAATGCGAGTTGCAGAATCGCGATGAGAATGCCCATGACCAGCGTCAGAATCGCGCTGATCAACGACGGGATCGCCGCCGCATCGGCACTGCCGTCGCCGCTCACCGCATACGAACCGACGAACAGCGCGACGATCGCGTAACTCAGAGCCGCGCCGATGACCGCCAGCACGAGCCCGGGAATGATGATGAACCAATTGCGAACGAGCAACTGTAGTGCCCGTCCGAAGGTGCTTTCGAGGTCGCGGGCACTCTGCGTCATGGTACGCCGTCGCTTCTTGCTCTAGCGCGAGGCCGCCTCTAGCAGCGGGCCAACTTCGGAGATGTTCCGGCAAACGGCGTTGGGCGGCCGGACCCCCGGCGGAAGGGTCTCGTCGCGAACGTTCAGCCAGATCGTATAGAGGCCGGCAGCGAGCGCGCCGATGATATCGCGATCGTACCGGTCGCCGACCATCGCCGCATGCTGCGGCAGCCCCCCCAGCGTCGTGCAAGCGTGGGTAAAGAGCAGGGGGTCGGGTTTGAGCATGCCGACTTCATCCGCGATGAAGACCGCGTCGAACGCTTGGCCAAGTTGCAGCAGCTCGATCTTCTCGCGATGCGTCTCCGAAAAACCGTTCGTCACCAAGCCCAATTTTTTGCCGCTCTCGCGTAGCTCGCGCAGCAGTTCGAGCGCGCCCGGAAAGGGCGTAAAGTGGCGTTTGCGGCAGGCGTTATACCGCTCGGCGCTGCGCTCCGCAAGCGCGATATCGCTCAAACCGACATCCTTGAGTGCCGCATGCCACAACGCCTCGCGAACGGTCCCCAGCCGATTCTCGAGATGCTCGGCCGAGAGGCGGCTCCAGAAACCGTGCGCTTGCGCAACGTACGCGTTTTTGAGCGCGAGCGCGTCGATGCCGTGCTCGGCGGCGACCTGCCCCGCTACCTCTTGGGCCGCCTCCACGAACGCACGCGTATCGTCGTGCAAGGTGTCGTCGAGGTCGAAAAGCACGATCGAGATCGTCCGTGAATCCATGGCCCTTAGAATAGCACGCGAAGGCTGAGCAAGCCGAAAGCGCCGATCGAGCCGAGCAGCGTCTCGTTCTCGATGGCCACGCTCCCCGGCGCGTCGCGTTCGAGGCCGTCCACCACCCGGGCCGAGCGCATCCGGGCCCCGCACCGCAAGCGCACGGGCCGCGGCGACCCGTCGCACTCCCGCACGCGCACGATGACTCCCCGCCCATCCTGGGCCGGCTTGCAAGCGATGACCACGTTCGCCGGGTCCTCGCCGGTAAACAGCCGAACGCGAGGTTCGAGGGCGAAACGCTCCCACACCGCTTCGCATGCGCTCGTCGACGCGTCCGCGAGCGGCGCGTATGCCCATTCGAAGTGCTGCTCGCCGCGATCGGCGCCGGGATCGGGCCAGCGGGTCGCGCGCAACAGCGAATGCCCGATGCGAACGCCGCCCTGCCGGAGCGTTTGCGCGTCCCATCCGTAGGTATCGAGCGCAAGCATGGCTACGCCGGATCCGTCGTCGTTGCGTACGGCGGCGAAGCGTTGCCCCGGAACTTCGAAGCGGGCGCGCTCGGCCGGAGTCCGGCGCGCGAGCCCGCGCCGGATCGACCCGTGCGGGCTCCCGTACGTTACGACGTCCGCCCGCATCGCGAACCAGTTTTCGCAGCGGAGCAGCGCGTGGTTTTCGCGCCAGTCGATCGCGAGCGAGACGCGCAGGAAGGCTTCGCCGGGGCGCAGCGCGATCCGCATCGTCGCGGGCGAACGCCCGGCTACGAACGGAATCTCGAGGCCGCCATCGCATACGACGGCGGCCCGCGGCTTGGCCGCCCGGACGTGCTTGCGATACGTCGCATCGATGTTCCAGGCGTCCCATTTTTTCGGGCGGTCGCGATACAGCGCCAACACGTTCGCCTGCGAGACCGCGTTGCTGCCGCCCGCGACGGCGAGTTCGCGCAGCGCTCCCTGCTTGGTTACGAGCGCCCGGAGCGACGCGTTTTCGAACGCATAGCCGTCCCCGCGCTCGGCCGGCTCGCACCACCCGTCCGCCTCTCGGCGCGCGGCGGCGCGCGGGAGCCACGCGGCCGCGAGTTCGTCCGCGTCGCGCAAGATCGCGCGCGCGCGCTCGTACTCGGCTCGCGCGTCGACGTACACCGCTGCGATCGACGTGCCCGGCAGAACGTCGTGAAACTGATTGCGGAGCGCGATTTCCCACGCCGCATCGATGGCCTCGCACAAGCGCCCCACCAGTTGCGACGGCGCGTGAATCGCCACGCACCACGCGGCTCGTTCTTCGCTATCGCTCAAGGCGCGTTCGAGCTCCGCGTTCGCACCCTTCATGTCGTGATGCGTGGTTTGAACGCCCCGGTGGTATTCCAGGTAGAGTTCGTCCGCATGCACCGGCAGCGCCGCCCGCCGCGCCTCCACGCGCTCGAACCAGCGTGCCGGGACCTCCCAGGTGCCCGCGCCGGCGAGCTGCTCCACGTGCGCCGCGGTGGGGCCGCCTCCGCCGTCGCCGTATCCGACGACCAGCGGCTCGTTGCGCGCGTTCGCCGCCGCAACGCGCGCGTCGTCCACGCCGCCTTCGTACGATGCGATCAACGCGGCGACGACCTCGCTGCCGTCCGGACCGCGCCAGAGAAACTGCGGGTGCGCGAAGACCGTGGTATCGTTCCACATTAACTTCGTGGTGGCGAAGCGGGCGATGCCGCAGTGCCGCAACAACGTCGGCA
>DAHUXY010000149.1 GCA_027315505.1 Vulcanimicrobiota bacterium
ACTGGCCGGCCTCGCGGGCGGAACGCACGCATTCGCGCGCGCGTACGTCCGCGCGGGTACGCGGGTCGGCCCGCGCGTAGCCGCGTCGCTCGCGCTGGAGAGCGACGGGCTCTCCTACGACGATCTTCCGCCGGCGTACGCGAGCCCCATCGATAGGCCCGCTCAAGCCCGCGCCTCGATGGCATCGGTGCGTTTGCGCTACCGCCCCAACGGCGGCGCAATCGTGGATGCCGGCTACCGCGGCGCATATGATTATCAACAAGAAGGACGCCCGAATTACGATTTTGCGCGGCATCTCGCCCAAGAACACCTGCGCCTGCGGATACCGCGGCCCCATTCGCTCGTCGACGTCAACGGTTACGTTCGCAATGCTGCCGTTACGAATCGCGCCGACGTCTTTCCGCAAAAGCCCGGCACGCTGCGGTATACGCAAGAGGTCCCAACGTCCGAGCGCGGGGCCTCGATCGCTTGGACGGTCGAACATGCCGCATCGACGTTCGAGGCGCGCGCGGATCTGCGAAGCGTGTATGGCGATAGTCTTCAATTTGGATCCAACGGTGCGTTCCAGAGCGGCGGGAGCGGCAATCAACAGCTCGCCGGGATCGCACTTCAGCAAACCCTGCGATCCGCGCGCGCGGAGTTCGTCGCCGGCGCGCGCGCCGACGAGGTCGGGTTCTCCAATGGCAGCACCGCCGGGGCCGGCGGCACGCTTGCAGCTCCGCCACGCATCGATCGCGCGATATCGCCCCGTTTGGCGGCGCGCTACGATCTCGGGAAGCGCCTTGCCTTACGAGCATCGATCGGCACGGGGTTTCGCGCGCCGTTCCTTAACGAGCTGGTGCGCGGATATCAAATCGGCAGCGTCCTCTACGAGCCTAATCCGTCGCTGGTTCCGGAACGCAGTACGTCGCGTTCGGCCGGGCTGGACTACCTGGAGACTGCGCGGCACGTCTCGCTCGATTATACGCAGACGTTGGTGGGCGACGCGATCGTGTTTCGGACGATCGACCCGACCCATCAACTTCGCAGCAACATCGCGCGCACGCACACCGACGGATTGACGCTCGTCTACGAGCAGAACGTCGGCGCATGCGCCCGCTTGACCGGTTCGCTGACGGATCAATACGCGCGGGTGACCGGCGGCGATCCCGCCATCGTGGGGAAGCGGCTGCAATACGTGCCGGCAATCGAGGCCACGCTCGGCGCGGACGACACGATCGGGGCCGTCCGGGCTGGGCTCTCCATCGCATACATCGGTCAAACGTTTGCCGACGATCTCAACGCCCAGCCGCTGGGCACGGCCGTCGTCGCCGGAGCGCACGCCGTCGCTCCGCTGCCCGGCGGCATGCGCTTGGTCGCCGGCGTCCAAAACATCACCGGCGCGCGCTACCTCTCGAGCATCGACCGCTACGCCATGCCGGCCGTCGCGACGCTGGGCCTGGAGATCCCGCTCTCGGCCAAGCAGCCGGATCACCGGCCCGGTCGCTGCCGCTGACGAGCAATTCGCAAGCGCACGTTTCGTTGCCGCCGGGATCGGGAAGAGTCTCAACGATGATTCAACCCAGGAGGACCAGGAGGAAGTTTTTTATGCTCACGATTTTTCGCCGCTCCGTCGCCGGGGCGCTTCTGTTCGCCGTACTTGCAATCGCGGCGCCGATCGCGCCGGCCCGCGCTAATGGGGCGGCCAGTACGAGAAACATCCTTTTGCTCGGGGGCGCGGCAACGTACCTCATCATCCAGCACAATCGGAAAGTTCACGAGAAGTACGCGCAGTACGATCGTCAACAAGCGGCGCTTTCGCAAGAGCGCAACAACGCGTATGCCGCATACAGCCAAGAGCAGCATGCGTACGACCAAGAGGTCGCGGTCAACAGCGAGCTCAAAAAAGAGATCGCCTACCAGCATGAGGTGATCGGCCAGCAGCGCCACCAGCTCGCCGCACTCAACGTGCATCGCTCGTTCGCGGACACGCGCGTTTCGCAGGTACGCAACCCGAAGGGTCGCGGCGTCCGGCAGGTCGCCATGACCTCGTACGGCTGGGGAACGATCTAATGTCGCCGCGCCGCTGGCTCTCGATCGCCTTGTTGGCGGCGCTCCCCGCGTGCGGCGCGATGGCCGCTTCGGGCACCGCCGCGAACGCGGCCGATAGCGTGACGAAGGACGTCTACAATAACGATGCGCAGAGCGTAGCGGCTCAGCTCGACGGGCCGCTGCAATCCCAGGTCTCGCGCGGCGAAGTCGGGATGCTCTCGGACAAGATGCACGCGCTGGGCGCCTATAAAGGGCTCACGTACGTCGCCGGGGATCCGGCGAAGAACGAATATACCTACCGCGCGAATTTCGATAAGGGCAGCCTGAACGTCGTGGTTCGCCTCGATAGTGACGGAAAGCTCGGAGCCTACCGCGTTTTCGCGGACAGCTAAATCGCGACGCTCGCGTCGAGGACCGTCCGAGTAAAGAGATCGGCCGGGAGCGGATGGCCCAGGGCATAGCCCTGGGCCAAGTAACAGCCGATGTCGAGCATAGCCTCGACTTGCATGGCGTTTTCGACACCCTCGGCAAGCACCGTCATGCCGAGTTCCGAGGCCAATCGCACGATCGTGGTAGCGACCGCTTTCGCCTTGGCGTCAACTTCGCTGCGATTGACGAACGTGCGATCGATTTTGAGGATTTCGGCCGGAACGTCGCTGACGCGCCCGAACGACGATCCGCCGGTGCCGAAGTCGTCGATCGCGGTCACCACGCCGGCGCGCCGTAACGATCGCACCAATGCCGCGACTTCGCGCTCGTCGCTGGCGACGAGCCGCTCCGAGATTTCGACGACGAGCACGTCGCCCGGAAGGCCGGCGCGTGAGATGGCCTCGCCCATGCGACGTGCGCAATCCCGGTCGACGGCTTGCCTTCC
>DAHUXY010000158.1 GCA_027315505.1 Vulcanimicrobiota bacterium
GCACCGCCGAATACATCGGCGGTATCTGCTCGATCTTTCCTATAAACGCCGGAAGCGCGTCGTGAAGCCGGCGCTCCCAATCGTCCGGCAGCTCGCCGCTGGCCACGGTCTCGCCGAGCGCGTCTTGCGTCGTCGTTGACCGGCCCAGCACGAGCGTGCACGCGTATGCTTTGCGCTGATCGGTCAGCAACGGAATCAGCCGCGTCGCCTTGCCGACCGCGATCGGGAGTACGCCGGCGGCCTGCGGATCCAGCGTCCCCAAATGGCCGACGGCGATCTTTCGATCGCGCGAATAAACGCCGCACACGCGGCGAACTCGCGCCACGACTTGTGCCGACGTTGGGCCCGCCGGTTTGAAGACGTTGAGAAAACCGAGCATCGCTTACACGGGCGGGAACATGCGCAACTCCTTGCGCACGGCACCGACGATGCCGAAGATGCCGCCGAGCAGCAGAGCCGCAAGCGCCGCCATCCCGATCGCCGTCACTCGCTCGACGCTCCAGAGTACGAAGAGCAATCCTCCCAGCGTCATCAATCCGTAGCCGAGGCGCATGAAGCGCGCGGCCGGATAACGGGCCGCAAGCAGCCAGGAGATCAACGCGCCGAAGAGCGCGAGAAACGCCCCCGCAACAATGCTCATAGGCCCTGCGCCGTCAACGCCGCATCCACGGCGACGAACGCATCCGCGAGCGTACCGTGAAACGTGAGGCCCGAGGCGCGAAAATGGCCGCCGCCGCCAAGCGTCGCCGCCGCGGCCTGCACGTTAACGCGTCCGTTCGAGCGTAAGCTCACGCGAATTTCGCCTTCGATCGCCTTGAACAATGCCGCGACCTCCACGCCCTCTTGCCCGCGAAGCGTGTTGACGACATCCTCGGTATCCTCGCCATCCGCGTCCGTCCGCGCGAGCATCGGGTCGTCGACGTACGAGTAACAATAGCGCCCCTCGTGGCCGAACACCATCGCGTCGATCACGCTCCCGAGCAAACGCGTCGCGGCAACCCGCCGGTTCGCAAAGATTTCCTCGGTGATCTGCTCTTTATCCGCGCCGATCCGCATCAGCTCCGCGGACAATTCCAGCACGGCCGGCGTCGTATTCGAGTGCATGAAGCCGCCGGTATCGGTCATGATCGTCGTCAAAATGCACGTCGCCAAATCGCGATCGATCTCGATCTTCAACTCGCGAAAGAGATGCATCACGACCGTTCCGGTCGAGCACTCGGTATCGAGGACGAAGTTGAATTTGCCGAAGTGCGAGTTGCCCAAATGATGATCGATATCGAGCATATTCTCGCGCTCGACCTTCGGCAAAAACTCACCCGCTCGCGAAAAATCGCTCATGTCGCAAAAAACGTACAACGTATCCGGCGGCAAATCGCCCGGAATATCGCGCGTTACGAATTCGGTATCCGGAAGAAAACGCAGATTCCGCGGCACGGGATCCTGCTGAAAATAATGGACCCGCTTGCCCAGCCGCTTCAACGCGATGCCGAGCGCCAACCCCGCCCCAAGCGTATCGCCGTCGGGCTTCACGTGGCTCACCATCACGAACGCGGGACGGCGGAGTAATTCTGCGGCTACCTCTTGCGTGCTCGACGACGCCATCGTTTGCGTCATTCGGCAACCTCGGTCGCGCTATGCTGGGCTTCCGCCGCGCGATGCCGCTCTTCCGCCTCGCGCAACGTTTTGGCCAGGGCGATGGCCTTCTCCGCGGAGCGATCCTCGATAAACGTCAGCGCCGGCGTATGGCGCAAATCGATCTTATGCCCCAGTTCTCCGCGCAAAAACCCGGCCGCATGCTCGAGCGCATCGAGCGACTGCCGCGCCGCATGCCGATCGCCGATCACCGAAACGTACACCTTACAATGTTGCAGATCGTCGGTCACTTCGGCCCGCGTCACGGTGACGAACGAAAGCCGAGGATCGCTCAACTCCTGGGTGATCAACGTCCCCAAAATCCGCTGAATCTCATGATCGATCCGAGCCTGCCTCTGTGCCTTCATACGAACCTACTTCCTAATGTCACCATGTCACGCTAATGTCACGTTCAC
>DAHUXY010000172.1 GCA_027315505.1 Vulcanimicrobiota bacterium
TTCGACCGCAACGCCCAGCGAGCCGACCTGCTGATTCGCCTCGCGAGCGAGACCTACCGGGTGGAGGACGTCAGTATCGAGGAGCCCGACCTCGAATCGATCATCCGGCGGATCTATGTCGAAGGATACGAGCGTCCGAACGTGGAGAGCCTCACATGATTTTTTCGAGCGGCACCAAGAAACCGAAGATTCATTCGAGTGCCTACGTGGCGCCTACCGCCGTGGTCAGCGGAGACGTGACCATCGATGCGGGCTGCGCGATCCTTCACGGCGCGATCGTTACGGCCGAAGGCGCTCCGATCGCGATCGGGGCGGATTGCGTGATCATGGAACAGGCCGTCGTGAAATCGAGCGGCGGCAGCGCGCTGAACTTTCCGGTTCGCATCGGCGAGCGCTGCATCGTCGGCCCGCACGCCTACGTCGTGGGAGCCTCGATTTCCGCCGGATGCTTCATCGCGAGCGGCGCGCGCATCTTCAATGGCGCCCGGATCGGCGAACGTTCCAGCGTCGCTTTAGGCGCGACCGTCCACATCTCCACCGTTATCGCGCCGGGGACGCGCGTTCCGATGCAGCACATCGCGTATGGCGATCCGGCTCGGATCGTGAGCCCGGAGCACGCGCCGGACGTTCACGAAGCGTTGAATTTTTTTGAGACGGTGTTCAATCTGGAGGCCGGCGAGGACGTTCGCGCGCAAGCGGCTACGGCGTACGCCCGGTTCTTGCGGAAGGCGCACGCGCAGGACGCACCGGTCGGCGACGGGACTCACACCACGAAAAACTCGCCGCGGCGTAGCGCCGGCGACGAACCGCCAAAAGCGCAGATTGCGGAAGTCGACGGCGTGGTCGATGCGATGATGCTCGAACTGCAGGAGATGGAACACCGCCGGGCCGAGTCGCTCAAGAAAAAGCCGCCACGCTGAGGCCCGCTCGATGATCGCCGCACGTCACTTCGAACCGTATGTCGAGTTCGCGAAAAAAGCCTTTGCTCGCGAGGCTACCTACCGTCTCGAAGTGCTCACCGAGGTGGGTTCGCTGGTGCTGCGCGTGTATATTCTGCGCTCGCTCTGGACCGCGCTCTACGCCCAGAACCTGGCCCCGATCGGGCTCCCGCTGCATGGCATGATTACCTATGCGACCGTCGCGCTCTTGATGTCGCTGATTCTGGAAGTCGACGGGACCCGCTTGATTCGCGAGAAGATCCGCGAGGGCAGCATCGCCACCGATCTCATGAAGCCGATCAGCCTCCCGACGTACTTTTTCAGCGACGGCGTCGGGCAGACGCTCCTCCACGCGCTTTTGGTCGTCCCGTCGCTCGCCTGCGCTCTGTTGCTCGTGCACATCGACGTCCCGCCGCCGGCAACGCTCGCCGTCTTCGCGCTTTCGTTTCTGCTCGGCTACTGCGTGAATTTCTTCATCAATTTTTTGATGAACGCGATCGCTTTTTGGACGTTGGAGACCTTTGCGATTCAAATGATCGTGCGGTGGGTCTCCGACCTGCTCAGCGGGCAGATCATTCCGTTGACGTTCTTTCCCGGAGTGCTCGGACGACTGGTGTTCGGGCTGCCGTTCGCGGCCGTCTACTCCACCCCGCTGCTGATTTACGTCGGCATCATTCCACGCACCGCATGGATGCCCAGCCTTGAAATCCAATGCGGGTGGTTACTCGCCTTCGCCGGCCTATCGCATCTCGTGTGGCGCGCTGCCTCACGACGTGTGGTCATCCAGGGCGGATGACCGTAGCGTTGCGTCAACTCACTTTTGAAAGGGGCCCTGCGTGCAGCTAACCCACACCGCCTACAATCGCCTGATGCTGAGTGTGGCGGGCCTAGGCGGATTGCTCTTCGGCATCGACGTTGGGGTTATTGCGGGAGCGCTGCCGTATCTGGCCGATACCTCCGGGTTTAGCGCAGAGCAGCTCTCGTTCGTGGTCGCCGCGGTGCTGTTGGGGAGCGTCGTCGCGGTGCTCTTTGCCGGCGCCTTGGCCGACTGGATCGGACGCAAGTACCTGATGGCCGCCAGCGGCTGCATGTTCGTCGCCAGCGTTCCGCTCATCGCGCTCTCGCACGATTACGGTACGCTCGTCTTCGGACGGTTACTGCAAGGAACCAGCGCGGGCCTAATCGGCGTCGTCGTGCCGCTCTATCTCGCCGAGTGTCTGCGCGCAAAAGACCGCGGCAGGGGCACCGGGATGTTTCAGTGGATGCTCACGTTCGGATTCGTCGTGGCCGGCCTCATCACGGTATATTTCAGCTATCGCCTGGCTACCGTTGCGCAAACGGGCGATGCGGCGGCGATCTTCGCCTTCAAAAACCACGCGTGGCGCAACACCTTCTGGGTATCGTTACCGGCGGGCGTGCTCTTCGTCGCGGGGAGCCTGCTCCTGGCGGAATCGCCACGCTGGCTCTTTGCAAAGGGGCGGCGGGAGGCGGCGTTCGCCGCGCTCTCGCGGTCGCGATCGAGCGACGAGGCAGCGTTGGAACTGCGCGAGATGGACGAAGTGGATCGCGAGCGCAGATCGCCGTCGGCCGGAGCCCACATCAGAGACTCCCTACTGCAACGCCGCTACGTCGTGCCGTTCGTCCTGGCATGCGTCATTCTCACGTGCAATCAGCTCACCGGCATCAACTCGATCATCCCGTACAATACCACGATCCTCTTGCAGGCCGGGCTCTCCGACGTGCAGGCGCACGTCGGGAGCCTGGTCTTCAGCATCGTCAACTTTCTGGTGACCATGATCGCCATGATGCTCGTGGATCGCGTGGGGCGAAAATTTTTGCTCACGCTGGGAAGCGCCGGGATCATCCTCTCGCTCGTCGCAACGGGCCTCCTCTTCCACCGCACCGAGGCGCATCGCGTCGACGTCCGCGCGCCCGTCCAAGCGATGGTGACGCAAGCGCAGACGCTCTCGCTACGCTTCGATGCGGCAACCGCCGGCAGTCTCTTGACCGCCGTCGGCGAGCCCGCGCCGGGCCGGCCGCAGTCGCTCGAGATCCTCTACTCATACGGCGCGTTCCACTATGCAACCAACGTCGTACGTTCGAACGATCCGGCAACGCCTCTAGCCATCGCGCGTGCCGTGCCGGCAAACCGGGTCGAAGCATTTTTCGCAAATCCATTCGGTCGCCTAGCCGTCGCGAGAACCGCGCCGCTCGTTATCGATTCGGCCTACGTGACGCCGTTGCCGCGTCAAACCAACGGATGGCTCGTCGCGCTGACGCTCTATCTTTTTATGGCATCGTTCGCGATCGGCCCGGGCGTTTGCGTATGGTTGGCGCTCTCGGAGTTGATGCCGACCCGCATCCGCTCCAATGGCATGAGCGTCGCGCTCTTCCTCAACACCGGGACGTCGACGGTCATCGCGGCCGTGTTCTTGCCGATGGTCGGTAAATACGGCTACTCGACGATGTTTTTCGCGTTCGCTGCGTGCACGGTCGTCTATTTGCTCACCGCGGCCTTCGTCTTACCCGAGACCAAGGGCAAGACGCTGGAAGAGATCGAGGAACGCTTTCTGGGCGCTCCTCAACGTTGAAGCGAGCGAACTACCGGGCGCTTGGTTACGACAGAGCGGGAACGTCCCACAGAACCAATTCGCCGTGCCCCTTGACGCCCAGCCTCGGCACGTCGAAGAGCCGGACGGCGTCGCCTTTATGAAGCGCTTCGCCGTTGGCTTCCACCACGCCGTCGGCGACAAACAGAAAACCATAGCGCGACGGCGCGAATTCGTGAACCACCATCGCGTCGTCAACCCTCGCGACCCCGAACGTCGCGGCCTGGGTGATGCGAATCGGCGCCTCCACGTGCTCCTGCCCGCTCACCGGATAGAGCCAGCGGTTATGGCGATCCTCGATGCCGAATTGCATCTGGCCGTACGACGGAGGGGTCCCCAGCTTGCCCGGCAGCACCCACATCTGGACCAGATGCAGCGGTTGCGATTGGCTGTTATTGAATTCGCTATGGCGCACGCCCGTGCCGGCGCTCATAAATTGGACGCCGCCGGCACCGACTATGCCGCGATTCCCCATGTTGTCTTCGTGCGCGAGTTCGCCGGAGAGCACGTAGGTAACGATCTCCATGTCGCGATGCGGATGAGGCGGAAAGCCTTGGCCGGCCGCGATTTCGTCGTCGTTGAACACCCGCAACGCGCCCCAGTTGAGATTATCCGGATCGACGTACTCGGCGAAGCTGAACGAGTGAAACGTCTTAAGCCAGCCGTGTTCGAAAAACGCTCGCTCGTTCGATCGCTGGATGGAGAATGCGGGGTTGTGCGTGGTGGCCGGCGTCATAGTGCTCTCCGTAATCCCGGGCTGGGGGCAGACGGTTGCGGGGGCTCGGCATTCGGCGTGGAAGCGCGCCGATAATGCTCGGAGCCTACGTCCAATATTGGCGAACCAACCTGCTCACGATGCTCGAGTATCGGGCGAACTTCATCATGTGGTTCGCCTTCACCATAGTTTACCACGGCGTAGCTCTCGGCGCGCTCTACGTGACGATGCGCCAGTTTCCATCGATGAACGGGTGGGACTTCCGCCAGATGTTCTTCCTCTACGCGCTTTGGATGACGGGGCACGAACTCCACAACGCGCTCTTCTTCAACGTCGTGAGCGTGCCGGAGTTCGTGCGCGAAGGGCGATTCGATCGTTTTTTGGTACGCCCGCTCGACGCGCTCTTTCAGGTGCTGACCGTACCGGCGCAGCTTTTCCCGGACGGCTTGATTTTAGCGATCGCCACGTTTGTGTTCGCGACGGCCTACGCGCACGTGCGCGTCGATTGGATCTTCTGCGTCTTCGCCCCGCTCGTCATCGCGGGCGGAGCCCTCATCGACCTGGGCATATCGCTTGGGGTCGCTACCGTCTCGTTTTGGTTCGTGCGAGTCGATACGCTACGCTGGGTGGTCATGTCGCTGGAGCAAGATTTCACGCGCTATCCAATTAGCATTTATACCCGCGGCGTGCGCGTCGTGCTCACCTTCATCTTGCCGTTCGCGTTCATGAACTTCTTTCCGGCGGTGTATTTTCTGCACAAGGCGACGACCGGAATGCAGATCGACCCGCGCCTGGGGCTACTGACTCCGGCGATCGGGCTGGGATGGTTCTTCGTCTCATACGCTTTCTGGCAAGTCGGGCTGCGGCACTATCAGGGTACGGGATCGTGAAGCGCTCCACGTTCGTGGCCGGCGCCGCAGCGCTGGGCCTGGCTCCCTATCGGATCGAGGCGGCGACGGTGCGGGCGCGCGTGGCGGAGATCGCCGGCGAAGTGCCGGGCGTCGTGGGCGTTTATTGCCGCACGCTGGCCGATGCTCCACCGATCGTCGCCTATCACGCGCAAGCGATCTTCCCCACCGCGTCGACGATCAAACTCTTGATCATGACCACCGCGTTCGCATTGGAGGAACGCCATCCGGGGACGTTAGCGCAGGAACTCGTCACGGATCGCCGCGATCTGATCGGCGGCTCCGATTTTATGATCCACGCGCGCGACGGGCAGCGTTTCACCGTAGCGCAACTGCTCGTTCCCATGATTCAACTCAGCGACAACACCGCGAGCAACATGCTCATCAACCACTTCGGGATGGACGCGATCAACCGGATGGCTGCGTCTGCCGGCATGCGGCACACCGTTCTCGCACGCACGTTCCTGGACTTTACCGCGATCGTTCACCACGAAGATAATCTCACCACGCCGTCCGACATGGGCGAACTCCTCTACCGGATCGCGCTCGGCGCGAGGGAGGGCTTGCGCACCGTCGTCTCCGCGGCCCATTGTCGCCGGATGATCGAGATCATGCTCGGGCAGACCGACCGCGACGGGATCCCGGCGGGCTTGCCTCGCGGCACCCAGGTCGCCAATAAGACCGGCGAAATCGATGGGACGCGTAACGACATGGCGATCGTCGAGCCGTTCGGCGATTCGCCCTACGTGCTGGCGATTTTCAGCAAGGACGTGCGCGACTACGCACTGATGTATCGCGCGACCCATCGCCTGGCCCGGCTCTCGTTCGAGCGCGCGGGCCATAGCGGGACGTAGCGCGGTTACGAGCCTTTGGCTTCCACCGTGACGCTCGTCATTTCGTCGCCGCGGCGAATCGCGTCGAGCGCTTCGAAGCCCGAACTCATCTGGCCGAAGACCGTGTACTGATTGTCGAGAAAGCGCGCGTCGTCGAGGCAGATGTAAAACTGCGATCCGGCCGAGTCGGGATTCGAAGACCGCGCCATGGCAACGGTCCCGCGCAGGTGCGGAAGCTTGCTGAATTCGGCCTTCAGAGAGTACCCGGGGCCGCCGGTTCCGTTACCGTCCGGGTCGCCGCCCTGGACCACGAAATTGGGCTCGACCCGATGGAAGGTAAGGCCGTTATAAAAGCCGGCCTCCGCGAGCTTCATAAAAGCGGCGACGTGCATCGGCGCTTCATCCGGGAAAAACGTAAACACGATGTCGCCCTTCGGCGTGACGATGCGGGCCTGCGAATTGCGGGCACGCTCGACGTAAGATTCAAGTTCGTCGGCTTGCGGCGGGGCATACGCCATGGGATAGGGACTCCTTCGAAGTGGATGGCAAAACGAAATCCCTGGATTGTTCGCCGCGCCGGGAGATGCCTGGCGGGGCGCCGGCGGCGAGGGCCGGCTTGCCGGGACGTTTAGCCGCGCGAGTTTTCGGTAGAATGAGAGAGAAGCTCATGGCCACCCAATTCAATCATCCCAAGAAGCGTGCCGCGCTCGGCGATACGAGCACGCTTCATCTTCGAGTGCCTCCGGACCCGCGATACGCGCGAACGGTCCGCGATGCGATCGTCGGATTCGCAGGCATCCACCAGATTCGGGACGAGGATCTCGAGTCGCTGCTCTTCGCGGTCGGCGAGGCGCTAGCGAACGCGATCGAGCACGCCGCGTCCCGGGACGACATCGAAGTGCTGTGCGAGGTGGACCGGGATCGCATCGTCGCTACGGTGATCGATCGTGGCAAAGGCTACCGGCAGGTCCCCACCGGGATCGTCCCCTTGCCCGGAGACCTGAGCGAGCGCGGGAGAGGGATCCCGATCATGCAACGATGCACGGATTTTTTCGACGTGCTCTCCCTACCGGACCGCGGGACGGCCGTGCGGCTGGGGCGTTTTCGACGGCCCGCCGAAAACTCGGGGCCGTAGAGGCCGGCAAGGGGCCGGCACCCGCGCGTGCAAGCAGAGGGGATGATGCGTTTTCATGCCGCCTTTGCATCGAGCCTTGCGCT
>DAHUXY010000206.1 GCA_027315505.1 Vulcanimicrobiota bacterium
GCACCCTTGGCGATCGCTTGCGCCACGTATGCGTGTCCGTCGAAATTTTCTCCGCGCAATGCCAGAAACGTATCCCCGCGCTCGATCGTGCGCGTGTCGGTGACGATACGCAGCAGCCTGGGCGCGAAATCGCCGTCGAAGAGTTCGGCATCCGTCGCCGCGATGGCGCTGTCGAGCGAAAGGCTCATCGTTGCAGCTCCTCGCGCGCGACCGCCGCATCGTCGAACGGCAGCACGGCATCGCCGACGAGCTGATACGCTTCGTGGCCCTTACCGGCGATCAGCACCACGTCGCCCGGGGCGGATTCATCGATCGCCCGCGCGATCGCCGCGCGCCGGTCCAACTCCGCGACGTACGCGTGCGACCCCAGCCCGGGGACGATTTCGTTGAGGATCGCGCGCGGATCTTCGGAGCGCGGATTGTCGCTCGTAAGATAGATGCGATCGGCGAGGCGAGCCGCTACGGCGCCCATCTCGGGCCGCTTCCCGCGGTCGCGATCGCCGCCGCAGCCGAAGACCACCGCTAATGTACCGGCCGACGTTTCGCGCAAGGCGGCCAGCGCGTTTTCCAGCGCATCGGGCGTGTGCGCGTAGTCGACCACGACGTCGATATCCCGCCCGCGCAGATGCTCCATGCGTCCGGGCACCCGTATCAGTGCCGCCAGCCCGCGCGCACTGGCTGCATCGCCGACGCCGAGGGTGCGCGCCACGCCGATTGCGGCGAGCGCGTTGGCAACGTTGAAGCGCCCCGGCAGCTTCACCGCAAAGGCCGTACCATCGAGGGTGAACGTGCTGCCGTTGGGGGCGACGCATACGTCGGTAGGATGCAGATCGGCCGGCGCATCGAGCGCGTAGGTGAGGGTTGGGATGCGGGCGCCCACATCGGCGTGCCACTGCCTGCCGTGCGCGTCGTCGAGATTCAATACCGCAGCCTCGGCCATGGTGAAGAGGCGCCGCTTCGCCGCGGCGTACGCTTCGAGCGTTTGATGAAAATCGAGATGATCGCGCGTCACGTTCGTGAGCGCCCCCGCTCGAAAATGGACGTCTTCGACGCGGTCGAGCGCGAGGGCGTGCGAGCTTACCTCCAGCGCCACCGCGCGCGCGCCGGCGCCGCGCATTTCGGCCAAGATCGCATGCAGCTCCGGCGGCTGCGGGGTCGTGTGCTCGAGCGGCCAGCGCCGCTCGCCGAGCTCCGCGCCGACGGTGCCGACGATACCGCATGCAATGCCGCCGGTTTCGAGGATGGAGGCGATCATGCGCGTGGTGGTGGTTTTGCCGTTCGTACCGGTGACGCCGATTACGTCGAGCTCGCGCGACGGATCGCCGTAGAACGCCGCCGCGATGGCCGAGAGCGCGCGACGCGCATTCGGCACGTACAGGTAGGTGACGTTCGCGCGCTGCGGCACCGACGCGCCCATTTCGAGCACGATCGCGGCCGCGCCGCGCGTGAGCGCTTGTTCGACGAACGCATGCCCGTCCGCGCGTTGTCCTCGCAGCGCGACGAAGAGCGCGCCGATTACGACACGTCGCGAATCGATCTCCAGCGACGTAACCGCGCGATCGCGGTCGCCCACCACGAGCGTGCTGGCCGGCAGGCGCTGCAGCAGGCCGGCGATGCGCATGCTATTTGGCATGCGGGGTGACCATCACTTGCGTGCCGTGATCCGCGCGCATGCCGGTGGGCAGAATCCCCGCATGCAGCATGGCCGCGCGCGCGATGCGCACGAACGCCGGCGCCGCAACGACGCTGCCGTAATACGACCCGACCGGGCGCGAAATCTTTACCAAGATCACGTACTTAGGGTGATTCGCAGGAATCATACCGATGAAGGATGCGACGTACGCGCCGGGTTGGTACACGCCGTTCTCCACCATCTGCGCGGTGCCGGTTTTGCCGGCGGTCGTGTACCCCGGGATCTGCGCGGACGGATCGCCCGTCCCGCGCACCACCACGGCGCGCAAATAGCCGCGCAGAATCGCCGCCGTCTTTGCGGAGAAGACGCGCCGTTCGAGTTCGGGGCCGTATTGATAGATCGGGCGCCCCTTCGCGCTCAGGATCGCATGCAGGATGCGCGGGCGCAGCAGCAAGCCGCCGTTCGCGATGGCGCAATAGTAGCGAGTGAGCGCCAGCGGCGTGATGGAGACGCCCTGGCCGAACGACATGGTAGCGAGCGACGAACCACTCCACTGCGAGGGCGGCGGGACAATGCCGGGGTTCTCGCCGGGCAAGCCGATGTGCGTTGACGTGCCGAAGCCTGCTTTGCGTTCCATGGCATAGAATGTATGCGCGCCGATCGACATGCCGACTTCGGCCGCGCCGACGTTATGCGAGTATTCGATAATCTGCTCGAGCGTCTCGCTGCCGCCGGTGCCGGCCATGAAGCCGTCTTCCGCGTTGTGGATAATGTGGCCGCCGACGGCAAGCGTATCGTGCGCCGGAAAGCGCGACTGCGGCGTGACTTTGCCCGACTCGATCGCGGCGGCGGCAGTAACGAGCTTAAAGGTGGAGCCCGGCTCGTACGCGTCCATCACCGCGCGATCGCGCTCTTGATTATCCGAGTATTTCCAGAAGTGGTTGGGATCGAAATGCGGGACGTTCGCCATCGCCAGCACCGCACCGGTCTGCGGATCCATCACGATCGCCGTGCCGTCGCTCGCGTGAAACTTGCGCACTTGCTGATCGAGCGCTTCTTCGGTTTCGAACTGCAGATACGAATCGATCGTCAATTCGATATTGAGCCCCGGCTGCGCGGCTTTGAGAATTGTCTCCCGCCCGAACGGGAGCGGACGGCCATAGTCGTCGGTCTCGAGCGTCACCTTGCCGGAGCGGCCTTTGAGATAGCGGTCGTAGTAATACTCGACGCCGTCGAGCCCGTTCTCATCGGTACCCACGAAGCCCAGAATCGTCGAGGCCATATCGCCGACGATATCGATGCGACGGCCGGTATCTTCTTGCTTGAGTTGGATGCCGGGCATATCGAGCGCGCGCACCTTCACCGCGACGTCGTGCTTGACTTTGCGCGCGACCCAATAGAACCAGACCCGCTTATCGTGGATGGTGGCGACGAGCGTCGGATCGAGCTTGCCGAAGATGCCCTGCAGCTTTTCGACCGCAAGATCGGGATCGGTGATGTCGTGGGGGACGACGTAGACGCTTTCGGACGGCAGCGAGCGCACGAGTACCGCGCCGTTGCGATCGAGGATGCTGCCGCGACGCGCGAATACATCGACGGTATCGGAGCGTTGCGCGAGCGCTTCCCGCGCGAGCCCGGGCCCCTGCAACACCTGGACGCTATAGAGCCGCCATGCAAGAAAGACCGCGATGGCGGCCATGATATAGAAAAAGACTTTCGCGCGCATCGGTGCGATACGCGCGAACGCACGGTTATGCATCAGGCGGCGCTCCGGCGCGTGATTTTACCGCTCCTGCGCGTGCGGATTGCGATGCAGCCACCCGGCGAGCGAGGAGAGCATGGTGAGGTGCGCGGCGTTCTGCGCGACCACCGGCGGAGCGCCTAGGGTAACCAAGGCAAATTGCTGCGGCTCGTGCATGTGCAGCTGCCGAGCGATGCGAGCGAGCCGCTCCTCGGAGCGCAGATCGGCCAAGCGATCGTCCAAGCGAGCCGTCTGTTCCTGGAGCGCGTCGCGCTGGTCGCGAGCGTTGGCCAACGCGTACGTCATGCTCGTGACGTTCGACGTCAGCATCACGTAGCCCATCAACATCGCCAAGACGACGCCGAGCACCGCGCTGACGCGGACGATGTTCGCATACCGCGCTCGCCCGTTGCGCACGATGCGCGTTTGCGTGGCGGTGCGGGCGCTGCGCGGATTGCGAATCCGCGGTTCGGCCTCCAGTTGCCTTGCGTGTACCATTAGCTCGCCTTCCGTTGCGCCGCGCGCAGCTTTGCGCTGCGTGCGCGGGGATTTTCGCCGATCTCGGTTTCGTCCGGCCCAATCGGCTTTTTGGTTAAGACCTGTAAGCGCTCGTCGTCGCGAAACGTCTGCTTGACGATGCGGTCTTCAAGCGAATGGAAACTGATCGCGACGATGCGCCCCGCTTCGTGCAGCGCGCCGGCCGCGGCGTCCAAGCCCTCTTTGAGTGCGCCGAGTTCGTCGTTGACCGCGATACGCAGCGCTTGGAAAACGCGCGTGGCAGGATGCACGCGCTCGCGATGCCCCGGTCGATGCACGATGCCCGCGACCATCTGCGCAAACTCGGTGGTGGTCTCCGGGAGCCGGCCGGAATTGCGCCGGTCGACGACCGCACGCGCGATGCGCCGCGCAGCGCGCTCTTCGCCGAAGTGGAAGAAAATATCGGCGAGTTCGGTTTCGCTCGCGGTCGCGAGCACGTCGTAGGCGCTGCGCCCCTCATAGGGGTTCATGCGCATATCGAGCGGCGCAGATTTGGAGAACGAAAAGCCGCGTTGCGCTTCATCTACTTGCATCGACGACACTCCTAAATCGAAGAGCACCCCATCGACCGACGGAACGTTCAGGTTCGAAAGGACGCGGGAGAGTTCGCGGAAGTTCGCGTTGACGAAGGTGAGCTGCGGGTGCGCGATTTGCGCTGCGCGCTCGGCCGCACCCGGGTCGGCATCGAGCGCAATCACTCGCCCACCCGAGATCCGCTGCAGCATCCCCCTCGTGTGCCCACCCGCACCGAAGGTCGCATCGACGTAAATCCCATCCGGCCGGATCGCTAAATACTCCAGCGCCGGTTCGAGCATGACGGAGATATGATTCATGCGCGCACACTAGTACAACCCGAGGTCGGCCATGAATTCGGCCACCTCGCCCTCCGGAGCGGCGTAGGCGTTATAGCGTTCCTTGGCCCAGATTTCGATACGGGTGAGGGTGCCGATGGAGATAACCTCGCGGTCGATCGAGGCGTAGGCGCGGAGCTGGGTGGGGATGAGCAGCCGCCCCTGGGCATCGCACGTGACTTCCTCTGTATGGGCGAACAGATGACGCACGAACCGGCGGAAGCGCTCGTCCTTACGAGGGGCCTCCTCTAAACGGGTGCAGAACGCAGCCCAGGTGGCGCTAGGAAACAGGGCCAGGCACGGGTCGGGCTCGGCGATCGTGAGCACGAAACCGGCCCCCAACCGCTCGCGGAAGCGGGCAGGAACGATCAGACGCCCTTTTTCATCAAGAGCGTGTTCGACCGATCCCGTAAACCGCGGTAGCTCCGCGTGCACCCAACCCCTCCCCGTGGCACCACTTTCCACCACTGCCCACCACTATAAGGCTTGCGAGGGGGGAAGGCAAGGCTGGGGCGCTGCTGTGATTTGCAGAGGTGGTTGCAACTACCCACTGGTCGAAGCGGGGGCAAGCTGGCGACGAGCCGATCTCGGCCGTAAAGGGTCGAGCATGTTAGCGCATGACGGACGCCCCGCTCAGCAATTCAGCTGGCCCCCGGCTTTGGCTACAGCGAGTCGAATTGGGGTTTGCCAAGGGTGATTCTTGGACGCGGCGCGTTAACGCGATGGCTAGCAGCGCCCGGCGCGAAGCTCATTGAACCTGTCTCCCCGTGTCCTGCATGGCCGCCGTGAAGTC
>DAHUXY010000211.1 GCA_027315505.1 Vulcanimicrobiota bacterium
GACCGACCGGCTCTGCGAAGGATTGCGGCGCATCGGAGCGACCCCGCACACGGAGCGGGGCGAGGGAATCTCTTCGGGCATCGTAGCGTTCTCCTTGCACGGGGTGCCAAGCGTCGCTCTCGGAAAAGCGATCCAACGCGAGGGCGCGATCACCACGTGGCGCCCGGGCGGGATTCGCGTCTCGCCGCATGGGTATACGACATTTGAAGAGATCGACCAGTTCCTCGAGCTCGTGCCGCAGTGCGCGCGCACGCTTCCCGAAAGAGAGTCATCGTGTTTCTAGCCGTCGTGATCGCCGCAATGCCGATCGTCGCGCCCCCCGCAATCGCGGCGGGGACCTATAGTTATCACTCGAGCATCGGCGGACAACCGGCCGCCACCTCGAGGATCGTCGTCAAACGCACCGCGACGAACACCGAGATCGACGAGCAATCGAGCGGTACGATCGGCGGCATGAGTGCCAGCGCGAAAGCGACCCTCGTACTCGGAGCGGACCTCGCGCCCGCATCGTACACGGGAAGCTACGTCGGCGACGGACAGTCGGCAACGACGACGCTGAGCGTTGCGGGTACGACCGCGAGCCTTACCGGGCCGGCCGGCCCACAATCGTTTACGCTGCTCGCCCCGGCCACGCATTTTGCCGTGATCGACGCGGCCCTGCTCGCGGGCTTCATCGCGCTTCCCGCACAGATGCAGGCATGGAACGACGCGCCCATCGATGCGATCGCACCGATCTACGGCCGCGCGATCCCGCTTGCGACGCTGCCCGCGACGGCCATCGCTCGCCCCGCCGGCATCGCCGCTAAAGACGTTGCGCTGGCGGTCGGCGGCCCCTATCCGTTCACCCTCTGGTACGACCCCACGACGCTCGTCACCGACGAACTCGAAGTCCCCTCGCAAAACATCGTCGTCACGCGCACTCCCTAGTCGTTACGCTCGAAATTTCGGAGAAGGCGTCCCTATTGTTCCGATGTGGGAATCCTCATGCAAATCCTGACAGTACCTGTCAAGTATAACGGGGTAAGATAGCGACATGAGTACGTCTGAGACCGCACCAAAGGCCCGTGGCTTCGACTTTGTCATCATTCAAACGCGCGACATGAAGAAGCTTCGCTCGTTCTACGAGTCGCTTCTGAACCTCAAGGCGACGGTCGAGTACCAGGATTTTTATGTCGAGTACGATCTGTCGGACGGCAACACGTTCGCGATCGGACGCGATCCCAGCTCCACGGAATTTCTTCCGACGGGCGGCATCGTATTTGCCGTCGACAGCGCTGAAGAGCTCGGCAAACGCGTTACCGAGCTGGGAGGCACTTATGTGAAGCGTTTTGGCACGGGTGAATCCGGCGCATGCTTCTCCGAGTGGTGCAAGGACCCCGACGGCAATGTCTTCGGTCTGCACCAGCGTACATAAGGCTTACCGTTGACGCATGAAGTCGAAGGCGGACGCCGTTCGCGTTGAACGAGCGAAACGAAAGTCGCGTCCACTTGATTGCATAGCTACCCTCTTCGATGTGCATCGTCATGCGTAAGCCGTAATACAGCCCTAGTAGCCGTTCTCTTTGACGAAACAGGGCGCCATGACGGCGTCGGTCATGCCGTGGATCAGGCGTTTGTCGGCGGGGGCGACGGTCGCTAAGATGCCGCCCAAGCGGGCTTCGTCGCCGATGACGAAGTAGTACGGGCACAACCGCACGCGCGCGTCGAACATCTTGATATCGTCGATCGAGCGATCGAGGTAGGGCATGCGAATGCGCTTGCCCTTGTGGAATCGCTGCAGAATATGCGGGGTATGCGGGTATGCGGCGAGCGCGTCGTCGATGGTTTTGGCCCAATCTTCCTTGGTGAGATCGTTGGCGATCTTAACCCCGCGCGACCCCCAGGCGAGTTCGGAGAAACCCGAGGGCTTCACGACGTAATCGCGCTCGCTTTTGCCCAGTTCGATCAGGGCGCGCCAATCGCTCACCGGTTTGCCGCCCGCGATCAAGCCGCCGATGTGCGCCTGCGGAGGGAGCGGGCGCGGATCCAGCACCCAGGTCTTCGGAAAGATCGCCAGCAGCCGTTCGTACGCGGCGTGGCCGAGTTCGGCGCGCCACAACGCTTCGAGAGCGAAGTGATGGAGCAGTGCGAAGGCAAGTTTCTCTTCAAGTTGCGCCTTGGGCGGCGGCGTGAGCTTGACGCGATTGTGCCGCGCTGCGTAGAGCATCAGCTCTTGCTTGGAGATGTTGAGCAGGTCGAAGAGCTCGAAGTTGCGGTAGAGCGCGTCGAGCTTCTCTTCGCGGCCGTCTTCGAAGCGCATGAAGAGCGCTTCCTCGGTAAAGACGATCTGTTCCGGCGCGCAGACGTGCGCGTTCGCAAGGCCCAAATCGCGAACGGCCTTCACGAGCCATTCCAATTCGCCCCAGTAATCGCC
>DAHUXY010000215.1 GCA_027315505.1 Vulcanimicrobiota bacterium
CCACAAGACGTCCGTGCATCTGGAGCGCGCGCTCGAGCCCGACGAACGCGCCCTTGCGCTCGACGAACTCACGCTGGTGGTGCAGGTTAACGGCAAAATCCGCGCGCGGCTCACCGTCGCGCCCGACATCACCGAGGAGGCAGCGATTGCGCTCGCGTTAGCCGATGCGAACGTTCACACGTATCTCGACGGCAAGCGGATCCGCAAACGCATCTTCGTACCCGGAAAACTCGTGAGTTTCGTGGTAGGCTAGGCGGCTGCTGCAGAGCAACACGGGCGTGGGGAACCGTTCGTCAGCGCGCATCCTGCGCGCTTCCTACTCGTATGTTTTTGTGCAACATTCAAAGGAAGTTCGACATCCTGTCGATTGCACAAAAATCACACGTTCCCCACACCCGTGTTGCTCTGCAGCAGCCGCCTAGCTCGCGAGCTTTTCGAAGTATTCGTACGTTTCGCGCATGCCGTCCATGAGGTTGGTCGCGGGCTTCCAGCCGAGTTCTTTTTGCGCTAGCGACGAATCGAACTGCGCGTCGCGCGCGTCGCCGGCGCGCCGTGGCCCGGGCGTTACCGGCGCTTCGAAGCCGCTGATCTTCACCAATGCACGATAGACTTCGTTGACGCTGGTTTTGACGTTGGTACCGATCACGTAGATGCCGCCGGAGCCTTTGTCGAGCGCGGCCGCATTCGCTTGCGCGACGTCTTTCACGAAAACGTAGTCGCGCGTCTGGTCGCCGTCCCAATCGATGCGGATGCCCTCACGCTTGAGGAACTTTCCGATGAAAATCGAGATAACGCCCGCTTCGCCGTTGGGGTCCTGGCGCGGACCATAGACGTTGCCGTAACGCAGCGCGGTGAAATCCAGGCCCTTCTCTTCTTTATAAAACCGCAGGTAATGTTCGGCGACCATCTTGGTAATGCCGTAGGGAGAGGTCGGGCGCTGCGGGGTGGATTCCACGATCGGGAAATGGTCGGGCGTCCCGAACGTCGCGCCGCTCGATGCGAAAATGACTTTCTTGACGCCGCTCTTCACCGACGTTTCGAGCACGTTCAGCAGACCGATCACGTTGACGTCGGCGTCGAACTTCGGGTCGCGCGCCGAGATGGCCACCGAATGCTGGGCGGCGTGATGGCTGACGATCTCGGGACGAAATTCGTGGAAGATGCGCGCGATATTGGCGTCCCGGATATCCATGTGCACGAAATTCGCCCGCTCGGGGACGTTCGCGCGGCGGCCGCCGCCATGCTCCCAAAGCGAGTCGAGCACGAGCACGTCGTGGCCGAGCGCGAGATACGCGTCGACGATGTGAGAGCCGATGAATCCGGCCCCGCCGGTGACGATGATACGCACGTATGATCTTCCTTAAATGAGGGGGCTAGCGCGACTGCCCCACTTTTTAGCGACGCGCAACTGCCGGTAGCTGCCGGCGCCGGCCTTGCGTAGGGAACGCTAGCATCGCGTCGCTTCGGGCTCTCGCAGCTTCGCGTGGGGCCGCTTGCGACCCTGGCAGCCGCACGCTGAGCCCCCTCGGCCTGCGAACGGCTTCACCGAAATCTGACAGAGCGGTAACCTTCCGCTAGGGTGCGTATGCGGTCCGGCTTGCAGCGTATCGAGGTTATCGCGATCCGGCCGTGAAGGTGCGACATTGATCTCACTTTTGAAGGAGTGCGCGCGTGCGTCTTTTAGCCGTCCTCTCTTTTGCGTTCGTCCTAGCCGCTGCGGCGGGCCCCGCCACAGCGATGCCTTCGAATGCGCCGGCACTACCGCCGCAGCCGAAGGTGCATCCGGCGGGCCTTCCCAAAAATGCGCTCTTGGTCTCGCCCTGCATCGCGACGATGGGCGAACATTGGGCTACCGTTAAAGACCTTCCACTCGGCCCGATCTACGGCGTTTGGCAAGGCAAGCCGATCTTCACCGAAATCATGGTCTCGTCGGCACAATTGCAAAAAGGCTTCAGCTACGCGAATATTCACGCGCTGCCCGGCTACACGATCGATCACGTCGACTTCGAATTCGAACCGCACGGGCATGAAGGGTTCCCGGTTCCACACTACGACCTTCACGCATACTATATTTCGCCCGCGGCAGAAGCCAAGGTCTGCCCGAACGGCATTCCGGATCCGTCGATGAAACCCATGAATCGGTAATCGGCCTAAGCACGAGACCGAAGCGGCCGGTC
>DAHUXY010000219.1 GCA_027315505.1 Vulcanimicrobiota bacterium
CACGCTGCCCGAGTCGGCGAGCACCGCTCGTCTCGAGGCGCTCAGCGATAACATCTTCGCCGTTGCGATGACTCTGCTCGTGCTCGACTTGCGCATTCCCGCGCACCCGCCCGATGCAAGCGTCTGGCCGTACCTTGCCACGCTCTGGCATCATATGCGGACCTTTGCGGTGAGCTTTTTCATCGTCGGGCTCTATTGGGTGCTGCACCACCACGTCTTCGTGTTCATCCGGCGTTCGGATCGTACCGTGCTTTGGTTGAATCTGCTCTTTATGATGTTCGTGGTCGTCACGCCGTTTTCGGCGGGCCTTCTCGGTGCGTTTGACGATAGTCGGACGGCGATCGCCGTTTACGGAGCGAACATCGCGCTCCTCGGCATCTCGCTCCTTGCAATTTGGTGGTATGCGACGCGGGATCGGCGATTGGTCGATGCAAAACTCCCGAGGCCGTTGATTCGATTAGAGGCCGTGCGCATGATGATTCTGCCTGCGATCTGCGCGTTGGCGGTTGCGATTTCATTCGTCAACACAACCGCCAGCATCGTCATCTTCGTCCTCGCACCATTCCTCTATTTGTGGCCCGCGAAGCGAACGATCCGTACGAAAATCGGCCCGGAGAATTGAATCCCTCAATGCGCACTTAGGTGCGAATTGCCCTGACTGGTGAGTGCCGCTATTCGCACTGCTGCTTTTGGCGTAGTGTCGAGGGTGCTTGAACTCGCGGCTCCCAACGGGCTGCGTTCTGCTTACTCTTTATCGCTAGGAGTCACATGCATAGACCAGTCAGAGTCGCGGCGTCGTTGCTCGTATTGAGCGTGGCGCTGGCTGCTTGCGGGGGCCATTCCGCAATCCCCTCCGCACCTACCGGTTCGATACCGGCTGCCGCCGGCGGTGCGGCCTCGGGAGGCACGATCGACAGCCTCCATTTCGTTCCCGGCGGCGTGCCGCACGCAGCCGGCATATTCGCTTTTTCGGATATGGGGCGGCGCGCGCCGTCTGCTCCGGTCAAAGTCGCCATTCTCCTCAAGTACAACAACCAGGCGCAACTCGATCAACTCGTCTCCGCGCAGAGCAATCCCGCCTCGGGGCAGTACCATCAATACTTGAGCAACGAGGCGTTCAACAGCATGTTCGCTCCGACCGCGCAACAGGAGCAGGCCGTGGCGCAATCGCTGCGGAGCGCCGGCTTCACGATCACGCACGAATATGCGAATCGGACGGTTATCGATGCGGTCGCCCCAACCTCCGCGGTGGAGAGCCTCTTTAAGACGCGCATTCATACCGTCACGCAGGGCAAGTACGGCGAGCGCTACTTGAACACCCAGGTTGCGACGTTGCCTGCCACCATCGCGCCGTTGGTTAAGGACGTCACCATGAACGATCTCGTGGTCGCGCACACCCGCGCGCGCGTGGTCACGCCGGGACGCCACTCGGCGCCGCGCCAACTGCGCGCGCTCGGGGCTCCGCATCCGATGATGCACGGCGCCTTCTCCGCCTACGCCACGAACGTGGTTTCGAACCCCGGGTTTGAAACCGGCGCGATCGATAGCGGCTGGTTTCAGTGCGGAAACGCGAGCGCGTCGATTTCGACGCTCCACCCTCATGCCGGTACGTACGATCAGCTCAGCGGCATGACGAACAACGAGCCGAACGGCGATGCCGGAGTCTGCCAAGCCGTCACCGTTCCCACGAATGGGACCTTGACGTTCTGGGTCTACCAGCAAACCAACGAAGTGGATACGTCCTATTCGTGGCAGGAAGCCGATCTGCTCGATTCCAGCGGCAACGTCGTCCAGAACTTCTACACCTCGGCGAACAATCACGCCGGCTGGGTGCAGCAGAGTGTCAACCTCAGCGCCTATGCGGGCGGCTCCTACTACCTGTACTTCGGCGTTCACGGCTCGCCGTATCCGGGCATGTACGACGCGCAGTATCTCGATGACGTGTCGCTTGCAAACGCCGGCAGTTCGACGCCGACCCCGGCGCCGACGGCAACGCCTACTCCCGTCAGCACGCCGTCACCGACGCCGGCTCCGACGGCTACCCCCGCGCCCACGGCAACGCCGGTGAGCACACCCACGCCGACGGCCGCACCGACGTCGACGCCGATTGCGGCGAACTGCACGAACGCGGCGGCCGATAACGGCCCGCTGAGCGGTGCGAACGGCTTCCTCGCGACCGGCGTCGCGAAGGCCTTCGATTTCCCGGTTCAACACGGGTGCAATGGCGCCGGCCAAACCGTGGCTGTCGAAATCGACACGCCGATCAATCCGAGCGACGTCACCGGCTACCTCAATGCCGCAGGCGTCACGCAAACCGGCAGCATCACCAACGTCGCCGTTGACGGCGGCGGTAGCGCATCGAGTAGCGATTACGTCGAAACGGCTCTCGACGTCGAAACGATCAGCGGCCTCGCACCGGGCGCGAATATTCGCGTCTATAACTTCCCGAGCCTCAGTTCGCAATCGATCGAAGACGGATACAACCTCGCGGTCTCCGACGGCATTGCCTCGGTGATTAACTCCTCGTTCGGCGGTTGCGAGACCGGCGATACCGCGTTCACCAATACCACTAACTCGATTGCCGAACAGGCCGCGGCCAAGGGTATTACCTTCGCGGCATCGTCGGGCGATTCGGGAAGCGATGAATGCGGTACCGGCAACAACCCGCCGGCACCGAGTTCGCCTGCGTCCGATCCGTACTTCGTCGCGGTCGGAGCGGTGAATTTCACCGAAAGCTCCAGCGGTACGCTCTCGAGCATCACCGCCGGTGTCGATTCGGCCAACGGCTTCTCGTCGGGCGGCGGTGTGTCGACGATCTTCGCTCTTCCGTCGTACCAGCAGGGCATCGCCGGGGTGGCGACCTCCGGCCGCAATGATCCCGACATCTCGCTACCGGGCGTCGGCGTGATGGTCTATGCGAACGGTACGCAGCAGCAGGTGGACGGCACTTCGTGGTCCTCGCCCGAGTTCGTGGCGTTCATGGCGGAAGTCAACGAACTGCATAACACGCATTTCGGCTTCATCAATCCGAAACTCTACAGCGTGTTCAGTACGAGCGGCTATACCGATTACACCGACGTCACGTCGGGCAGCAACGGTGCTTACTCTGCCGTAAGCGGTTACGACTTGGTAACCGGGATCGGCGCTCCCAAGGGCTGGGCTTTGGCCAACGCCCTCTAGTCGCGAGGCTGCGCGCCTCAAACACCAGAGCCATCCGCACGAGCGGATGGCTCTAGGTGTTTTGCGCCGTGGGGATGCTTGCGGCTACAGAAGTCCGGCGGAAAAGCGCACTTGCACTACCCCTTGGCGCAAGGCCGCTTCTGCCCCCGCCAACGTTTGGCGGGCGGAGCTGTCGCGCAATTCGGCATCTTGCAACTCGAGCGCGGTGCTAACGCCGCCCCGGTAGCGAACCTGCGCGAGCCGCAGGTTTTCGTCGGCGAGTGTGACGAGATGCTCGGCCGCACTCACGCGGGCCGACGCTTCGTTCACGTTGAGATAGGCCTGCCGTACCTGCAACTCGATCCCGTTTTTCATCTGCTCGACGCCGATCTCGGCTTGGCGCACGCCCGCGCGGGCCTCCGCCACGCGCCCGGCGGTGTACCCGTTGTCGAAGAGCGACCACACGGCCGATAAGCCGACGGAGAATTGATTGTGGTAGCCGCCCACGACGGCCGGTTGCGTATTGCCGTCGGCCACCATCGCCGTGATGCGAGGCAGCGATCCGGAGCGAGCCGCGCTCACGGCGTGTTGCGCGGCCGTCACCGCGGCCTGGGCTGCGGCGAGCTCGCCGCGCTGCGCGTATGCCGAAGCGAGCAGCGAATCGAGATTGAAGGCCGGAGCCGGGCCGGCGAGCGGATCGGTCGGCTGATAGACGCGCGTCAGCGGCACGTCGAGGACGTTGTCGAGTTGCGTTTGCGCCAAGTTCACGGCGTTGGCGGCGCCCAATTGGTTCACTTGGTCGTTCGCGAGTTCAGCCTGCGCGCGCAGCACGTCGGCGCGCGGGATCATGCCGCTTGCGAGGAACTGCTGCGCCTCTTTCACGTGGCCGAGCGCTACGCTCACCGCGCGGTTTGCGACGTCCCGCATCTGCATGGCCGTCAGCAGCCCGTAGTAGGCGCCCGAGACCTGTGCGATGACGGCGCCGCGCGCCTCGCGCTCGTTGGCTTCCGCCGCGGCGAGCCCGGCCACCGTTTGGCCGACGCGCGCCGCCGTCAAGCCGCCGTCGAAGAGCGTGTACTGGAGGGCCAACACCGGCACGTTCGTCGCGTTGACCGAGCTGAACGGGATCGCGCCCAAAGGGGTGCTCAACTTGGCAATGTTGTTGACGTAGAGGTAGTTGTCTTGGAGCGCCACCCCCGGCAACTCCGGGGCGCGCGCTTGGCGCAACTGCGCCACGGATGCATCGACGGACGTTCGCGCCGATGCATACTGGAGATTCTGGCGCAGCGCGATCGCGATCGCGTCGTTCAACGTGAGCGGGATGGCAGCGGGGGGTGGTGCCGTCTGCGCGAACGCCGTGCCGCCGGAGAAGGCGAAGATCAGCGCCGCCGCTGCGGCGCGGACGACGGGTGTACGCTTAAACATTGTCGATGACTTTCCAAGTGGGTGCGGGAGGCTGCGCCGAGCGCAGCGTGACGTATTGCTTGCCTTGCAAATCGCCGTAGGAACTGGTGAAGACGATCTGGGTATGCTCCACCCGGAAGGGTCCGAATAATTTCGCGACCGCGTCGGTTGCATCGCCCTCGCCGCGGAAGATCTCCGCATCGAGCGCGATGCT